>NZ_VOPZ01000004.1:0-300000 GCF_010470665.1 Desulfovibrio sp. JC022
GTCAATCATTAATTTTCATGTTCTCGCAAAATATTTTTTCAATGATCTCAGTGCCTTGCTTTCGCTAAGCGCGGATTGGGAATCTATGCAAACCCGATCCGAATGTCAACCGCTAATGTCCGGTCAGTCAGAAAAAAAATCCCCGACAAGCTCGTGGCTTTCAGCCGTTGCTGCTTCGAGAAAGAGGTTCTATGGAAAACAACGGACGGGGTCAAGGGGTTTTTGAATTATTTGTGGTATATTTGAGTGTTAATTTATAAGGATGGCTTAATGGTGCGGGTTTTGCTGATAAAGTTATATATTCTAAAATTTCACTAACAACCTATTGCCAATCCACATATACTATACATATTAAGACTCCTGTCTTGAAACACATAACCAATCAGGCTTACTGACCTATTATGAATTTTAAAACTATAAGTGCCCATCAGGCCCACATTAAACACGGACTGAAAACCGGAATTGCCGCAGTTCTCGCCTATATCGTTGCAGATCTGTGCAGTTTGAAGTTCGGATATTGGGCCGCCCTTTCTGCGGTAATTGTCATGCAGATCAACGTTGCCGATTCCATTAAGATGTGCTGGTACCGCTTTTCAGGCACAGCCATAGGCGCATTCATCGGGGTCTTGTGTATTCTGGCCTTCCCGGAAACCCCGCATATGACCATGCTTGCGCTTTTCGTTTCGGTAGGTTTCTGCGCTTACATGACCCGCTATAACAACCGCTACAAAATGGCCGCCATAACGACTACTATCGTAACTTTAGCCAGTCTCGGTGAACCTAACCGTGTTGAATTCGGTTTATTCAGGGTACTCGAAATTGGGATTGGAGTTGGCAGTGCCTTTGTTACCAGTATAGCACTTTGGCCCATGCGCGCATCTGAGACATTGAAAAAAGAACTTTTCAATCAATTCGAAGAATGTGCAGCAAACTATGAAACCCTGATGGATGGTTTCCTTGATAAACAGAGCTGCCTGATTCCCAGCGCGCTTGAAGCTTTTAACAGCAGACTGACCAAGAACCGTGAAACATACGCCAAGGTAATCCGTCTCGAACGCTTCATATACATAGAAGACACACAACTGCTGGGCATGAAGGTGGAGATCTTAGAGAAATGTGCTTCACACCTGCGGGCCATGCTCCATGCACTGAGCCATGTTCACGGCGAAGGCTATCATATAATAATGGAAGATGAGCTTCGCCAGCTAGCGAAAGCAACCTCGCAGGCCATGCGCGATATTGGCTCAAAGAGAATTCCAGATGAGAAATCTTTACATGATGCCCTTGTTGCCTCGCAAAAGAAACTGGAAACCCTGCGCAATGAAGGAGCTACCCGCAGATTCTATTTACAAAAAATGATACAGTTTTTTGCCTTCTATCACAGCGCACAATTTATTTGCGAAGACCTGCTGCGCTACACTCGGGAAAGAAAAAAGACCAACGCCAAGATCACTAAAAATCAGTAGATGCCTGCCAGACTAAGTAGAAGTTTATCCGCTTCAGGCTTGTCGTGCTTGTGGGTCATGAGCAATTCACGCACGCTGACTTTTTTGCCGTAATAACGTTTATTGAAATCATTGCTGACCATAAACGCCCCGGTGCGATATGTCATACCCCCATAAGCCCCGGCCTGATCCACCAGCAGCAAAATGTTTCCTTCTGCATCAAAAGTCCCCCGGCTGCTGCGCTCGGCAGTGTGCCCCACCGCAAGATCAGCACCCAGCGAAAGGTCGATTTTCCCGCCAAGAGCATCTTCGAGGGCCTGATCATCCATGAGAAAGACCAACAAGCTCTTACCTTCCACCCCACCCTGCAAGCCGATATCGATCCCTGCCATATTAAAAAAAGCAGGGCCGTTCCAGAATCCGGTATCATCCTTGGCGCAAAGCACTCCGGGCCCAGCCTCAGCCCCGACCATAAAAGCGGCTTTGTATACATCCGGAAAAATGAAAACAGCTCTGGCGTCTTCCAGCAAATGATCAATATGAGACAGGCTGTCTTTGGTCCGCATATGATTAAGTGCACAGACAGATGAATCGACAATACGCTGCATCACTGTCGAAGAATTGCTGATACAAGGATTGCCGACAAACTGCTTCACCGGAGTGCAGGAACAGGCTATAAAAAGTGTAACCCCCAGCAGGGCTGCTGATATCAATTTATTCATGCCCCTATTCTAACCCCAGATGATTCAAATCATCAACTGCATACAGTTGCTCGTTCATCCCCACTTTTCAATTAAATTTACGAATGATAAAAAATGTCATGTCAACGCCAGCAAAACATGTTTAGTATTAATTAACGAAACAAATTCAAGGGAAATACATGTCCACAATATTAAATCCATATAATGAAAGAATGATGGAAGTCCTGCTCTACATCCAGCGCAATCTGGACGGAGACCTTTCCCCGGAAACATTGGCTGAACAGGCCTGCTTTTCCGTGGCTCACTTCCACCGTATTTTCAAAGGCATGGTAGGTGAAAGCCTAAAGGAACACGTCCGCAGGCTTCGCCTGGAACGTGCCTCCTACCGACTTTGCTACTCGGATACCACTGTCATGGCTATTGCGCTTGATGCCGGGTTTGAATCTCCGGAAACGTTCAGTAGAGCATTCAAAAAAAGATTTCTTGTTTCACCCAGCGATTTCAGAAATAGCTCGCGGGCCATGCTGGCTCCCGGAGGTGACGGAAAAATCCACTACCGCCCGGACCCGAGCATTGAAGGCTTTGAACTGGATGACACACCACATTCCTGCAAGGTAGAAGTCCGCACCCGAGAGGAAGTTCAAGTTGTGTTTATCCGCCACGTCGGTCCCTACCCTAAAGTTGAAAAGGCGTGGGAAAAACTTTGCGGTTGGGGCTACGGCAATGGTCTCCTTGATGAGAAAACCGAATTTCTAGGGCTTTCTTACGATGATCCGGACATCACCCCGGAAGAAAAGATCCGCTACGATGCCTGCTTTACCATTAATAAGGAAGTTGAAACTCCTCCTGAAATGGGAATTCAGGTTATCCCCGGCGGTAAATACGCAGTTACAACTCATTACGGACCTTACGAAAAAATGCACGGCATCTACCGGGAACTTTACGGTAAATGGTTACCCAGTAGTGGATATCAGCTGAAAAACACTATCCCATCATTTGAAAAGTACATAAAAGTTCCACCGGATGTTCCGCCCGAAGAAGCGGTTACGGAAATCTGGCTGGCCATATATTAATATATAACATGGAGTGCTAAAAATGGACGTACAGATTTGGACCCTTGATCCGGCAAAAATGGCTTATGCTGAACACGTAGGACCTTATGAAGAAGTAGGTAAAGCTTGGGAAAAGCTTTGTGGGTGGGCTGGTCCAGCTGGAATTTTCAACCCCAAGACCAGATTCTACGGAGTTTATCATGATGATCCGGGACAGGTTCCTGCGGCAGAGCTGCGCTCAGAAGCCTGCATAACCATAGAAAATGAAAGTAATGCTCCTGCTGAAATCAAATTTAAAGATTTCCCCGGTGGAAAATATGCCGTCACCACTCACCTCGGTCCTTACGAAAAACTCAAAGATTCATGGACCGAATTTTACGAAAAATGGCTTCCGCAAAGCGGAGAAACCCATGCAGAAGCTCCCTGCTACGAGCAGTATATGAATGATCCTACCAACACAAAACCGGAACATTTAGTAACTGTATTGCTCATGCCATTGAAATAGAGATAAAGAAGCGCCCCGCTTTCGTATACACGAAAGCGGGGCGTTAACCTTTCTCAGCCAGATTAATATCTGGCAATCATAACTTTATTTTCCAGCATCATGGGAATCCAAAGTCTTTTACCTTCCTTATCCAGATAGAAATCAGCAGGGCCGCCGATCTTTTCACCAAGATCAAGAGTAGAGAGCTCTCCTGTTTCAACATCTTGACGAATCAAAACGCCCTCTTTTTTGAAATCAACCCAGTCGGAAAAGATGACATTTCCATCATGATAGACCATTCCGTCGTACAATCCATTTCTCGAACTGATCTTCTTGAAGTAAAACTTATTGCCGTCAATGCGCCCTTTACCCACAATACCATTAGGCTTGTGGTCCTTGCCGAACGAACAAAGATAAATAGCTCCAGTCTTGGCATCGTACGAAAGACCGTTAGGACCGAAAAGGTCGGTAGTACATTCAAGTTTGGTGACAGTTGGAGAGGATGAGACATCAACAACAAAAAGATCACCAGTATCCATTGCGGAGATGAGCAACTTATCATCAATGACGGCTATACCATTCAGAAACGAAGTCCCCTCAGCGGAAAAATCAAGATCTACAACCTGTTTCCCATCTGCCAAAGAATAACCTTGAAGATGATCAATATCATTTACATAGAGGATTCCGTTTAAAACCGTCGTTCCCTTGGGTGCGTTCAGACCGCTGATATATTTCCTCTCCAAGACATCGCCTTCAGCCGATAACCGGGAAATATAACCGTCGCCATCCTTGTCCATAGGCTTAAGCTTTTCGCCTACATTTGAAACATAAAAATATGTTCCGTCAGAAATTACACTTTCCGGCGCGGAAAAGCCGTCCACAATGGTAGTCTTTGATGAGCAGGCTACAAGCTGCAAGACCATAAAAAGACAAATTGCGCTGATTGAATATTTACGCATAAAATTTCTCCTTGTTCTGTTTAAAGAAGAAGCTAGCGCAAAGGACGGAACAGGACTTGCGATTAAAGACCAGATTTTGCTGAATTCAGTTCAGCTCGATATTCGCGAGGAGTGACTCCGTAATTTTTACGGAAAAGAGTGCTGAAATGAGACAGACTTTCGTAGCCGGATTCATAAGAAATCTCGGTAATATTTTTATTTGAATTGCGGATAAGCTGTTCCGCCCAAGACATGCGCCTTTGGCGAATCCAGCGCGCGGGAGTGGTATCAAACGTTTTTTTGAATTCGCGTTTAAAAGAGGAAAGGCTTCTTCCTGAGAGTTCTGCAATGGTTTCAAGGCTGATATTTTTATTAAAATACCGCTCCATAACCACAGACAAATCCTCCCTTCCCACATCCCTGCATGAAATTAAAAAGCTGAGAAATTCATCATTACCCGGAGTGATACATATATAATGTAGCAGTTCCTCAACCTTCAGCCGCAAAAAATCATTATTCCTACCCAGCGGAGAATCAAACAAAGACAGCATTGACGCCAGGTAGATACCGACCGGATCTGCCACTTTTATATTAAAAGCAGACCGCTCAAGTCTTGTAGAATTAATCTTTTTTACGGAAAGCAGATTCACAAAATTCGCGAACATGGGGTCATCAAAAAAGAAAAGAACAGTATCAAATGTCCCGCCATTTTCCGGGATCATCTCAGACATGAGGTGGCAACCCTTACGGCAGAAGAAAGCTTCCCCTTTGCGAACCACCATATCCCCGTCAGCAGAATGAATATATTTTGTACCCTCAAGGACAAAAACAAGAGAATGCTGCGAAACACATACTTCATGACGAATCTCCGAACTCCTGCTCTGAAATTGCACAAAAGTAATGCCATCCACAGTGATGTCGGCAAAATCCGAGGATTTTTGGATAAAACGAGGGATTGTAAGCATAAAAGAAAAAAGGGCCGCTCAAGGCGGCCCCATAATTTACTAATTAGAATTCAAGATTCTTGGGAGTTCTGGGGAAAGGAATAACGTCACGGATATTGGTCACTCCGGTGAGCAGCATAAGCATGCGTTCGAAGCCCATACCAAACCCTGCGTGGGGTGCGGTTCCGAAACGGCGGGTATCCAGATACCACCAGTATTCTTCGGAATCCATTCCGGTTTCAGCAATTCTGCTTTCCAGAACATCAAGTCTTTCCTCACGCTGCGAACCGCCGACCAGCTCACCTATTCTGGGAACAAGCAAGTCCATGGCAGCCACGGTTTTGCCGTCATCGTTCACACGCATGTAGAAAGGTTTAATTTCTCTGGGATAATCATAAACAATTACCGGTTTTTTGAAATGCTTCTCAGTAAGATATCTTTCATGCTCGGTCTGCAAATCCTGACCGTATTCAGGATAATATTCAAACTTCTTGGCTTTCTTGCAACGCTGAAGCAGGTTCACTGCGTCTTCATAACGGATGCGTTCGAACTCGTTATCAAGAGTATTGCGCAGTGTATCCATGAGGGTTTTGTCCACGAATTTCGCAAACAGCTCGATATCGTCAGCACAATTTTCAAGAACATGATTGATGAGATATTTGACCATCTCCTCGCCGAGATCCATGTTGTCGTTGAGGTCGGCGAAGGCAACTTCGGGTTCAATCATCCAGAACTCGGCGGCGTGGCGCGGAGTATTGGACTTTTCAGCACGGAAAGTAGGTCCGAAAGTATACACCTTCCCGAGGGAAAGGGCGTACATTTCAGCATCAAGCTGACCGGAAACAGTCAGGTGCGCTTCCTTACCGAAGAAGTCGTTGGCTGCCTGATCTTCCTTTTTCATGGAAGAAAGGGCTTCGCTGTCAAGGGAAGTAACCCGGAACATTTCGCCCGCGCCTTCACAGTCGGAGCCGGTAATGATCGGGGTATGTACGTAAAAGAATCCCTTATCACGGTAAAATTTATGAATGGCGTAGGAAAGCTCGGAACGGATGCGAAACATGGCCCCGAATTTATTTGAGCGCGGACGCAGATGGGCAATGGAACGCAGGAATTCATCAGAATGACGTTTCTTCTGAAGCGGAAAAGTTTCAGGATCCGCATAGCCGATCAACTCGATGGACTTGCCGCGCACTTCCCACTTCTGCCCCTTACCGGGCGATTCGACCAATTCACCGACAACACCCACGGAGGCTCCTGTGGATATTTTCTCCAACTCAGCTTCAATTTCAGGAGTATGATCGATGATAACCTGCACGTTCTTCAGGCAGGAGCCGTCGTTAACCTCCAGAAATGAAAAGCCTTTATTATCACGCTTGGTGCGGACCCAGCCTTTAAGCAAAATTTCAGCTGTTGCACTTTCCGCATTCAAAATATCTTTAACGCATGTTCTTCTCATAAATTGTCTCCAATCACTTGGTTTAACGCCGATAATTGCGCTTCGCGTAAGATGTAGCTGCTAGGCGGCTAAATTTCAACCAACTTATGCATCATTAATATATATGTATATGGCAGTGGAAAAGATGTGATCTTTCTTTAAATTAATTTCATTTTCTGCTTGCATTTCATAATAGGAATCGTTATTAATTATTTCAACGAAACGGAACAAAGTTTTTTAACAATAAATTCAGATTCAAATTGAACAACAAGGAGAACTCCAATGACCAAAACACTTGAAAATCTTAAAGCAGCTTTTGCAGGCGAATCTCAGGCTAACCGTAAATATCTCGCTTTCGCTGAAAAAGCAGAAGCTGAAGGCAAACCCGGCGTAGCCAAACTTTTCCGCGCAGCCGCAGCAGCAGAAACTATTCACGCTCACGCTCATCTGCGCCTTATGAAAGGTATCGGCTCCACGGAAGAAAACCTGAAACAGGCTATTGAAGGCGAAAGCTACGAATTCGAATCCATGTATCCCGAGATGATGGAAGATGCCAAAGCTGAAGGCGAAAATGCAGTACTGCGCTACTTCGGTTTTGCAAATGAAGCGGAAAAAATTCATGCGAATCTGTACACTGAAGCACTCAACGCTGACGGAGACAAGTTTGCAGAAGCTGAATTCTACATCTGTTCAGTATGCGGACACACTCAGAACGGTGCTGCAACTGAAAAGTGTCCTATCTGCGGAGCCGCTCCCAAGGCTTACAGCAAAGTGGACTAAACCCACTCCTGTTTTCAACGACCTATCTTTTTAGCTACCTCTTTAGCCCCGCCCGCATCTAATGCGTGCGGGGCTTTTTCATTCATAAAACCACAACCCTCTGGACTAATTTCATTCAGGATATATCTGTTAAGCTGACAGCGAATAGAGCCGAATCCGGATAGTTGCGTATCCGCGCTTACTGCGCTATCTTCGCCTGTTCAAAATAGACTGCAAAGGGGATTTCAATGGGATTCTTTTCTAAAGTAAAAAAATTGTGGAGCAGCCCTGAAGAAAAGGCTGAACAAGCACTTAAAGACTATCTCGGCGATGATTATGAGCCGCAAGAAGAAGTAGAAGAACCGGAAGTTAAAGCTCAGCCGGAACCTGAGCCCGCACCCGAACCTGAACCGACTCCTGAGCCGGAGCGCGTTGAACCGGAACCTGTTGAAACCAAAGTCGAAGCAGAGCCGGAACAAGTTGAAGAAAAAGCTGAAATCCCGGCAGAAGAGCCGATTATCGAAGAGCCTGCTTCTGAGCCGGAAATCACCGAGCAAACTCCTGTTGCAGAAGTGGAACCTGTTGCCGAACCTGAGCAGGAAATAATCGTAGATACTCCAGCTGTAGAAGTGGAACCGGAACCAGTTGCCGAACCTGCGCAGGAAGTTATCGAAGAAACTCCCGCTGCTGAAATGGAACCTGTTGCGAAAAAAACAGTTGCGCCAGCCGGACCGACCATCCTTGAACCGGTTATGGAAACCGAAGCTCAGCCCGCGGAAGACAAGCCGCAGTGGCAGATTGAGCTGACCAAATCCCTGCAACAGGCAGAACCGCGACTTTCCGTATGGCTGGGCCTGATCCTTGAGGGAATCGAGGAAGCCGGAGACGATCTCTGGGATCGCCTTGCCTTCCTGCTGGAAGCACTTGAAGCACCGAGGAATGAAGCCGAAGACTTCATCGTCCGCTTCAAAGATTGGCTCGAAGACATGGATTACGAGTATGTGGATGATTTCCGCTCCGAACTCCAGTACCGTCTGGCCCTCGCCCTTGAACTTGAGGATGAGGAAGACGAACGCAGTCGCCTGTTCATCAAGCTTTCCGAAGGTCTGAACAAGACCCGTGAGCAGATCACCAAGCGTATCGATTCCATGCTCTCCAGCCATACCGACTTTGATGATGATTTCTGGGAAGAATTCGAGGAAATCCTGATCATGGCTGATGTCGGTTACGATGCTTCCATGGAACTGGTGGAGCGCATGAAAGAGCGCATCCGCAAGGCCGGGGAAACCAACCCTGAGAATTTCAAAGACTTGTTGCGTGAAGAACTGGACGATATTTTTAAAGTCCCCAAACGCATCAAAGCATTCAACCCGCCGGAAGTCGTCATGATGATCGGCGTAAACGGTGTCGGTAAAACCACCACAATCGCAAAACTGGCCCACCGCGCTCAGATGCAGGGCCGCAAGGTACTCATCGTTGCCGGTGATACTTTCCGCGCTGCCGCCATCGGTCAGCTCGAAGTCTGGGCCCGCCGCGTGGGTGCTGGATTCTACGCCAAGGAAGAAGGCTCTGACCCAGCAGCCGTAGCATTTGAAGCCATCGACTACGCAGTCAAAAACGGCTACGACCTCATGCTGCTCGATACTGCCGGACGTCTGCACAACAAAGCCAACCTTATGGAAGAACTGCTTAAAATCCGCAGGGTCCTCGGCAAGAAGCACGATGAAGCACCGCACCGCAGCGTGCTGGTCATCGATGCCACCACCGGACAGAACGCCCTCTCCCAGACCAAGATCTTCAACGAAGAAATCGGCGTTGATGAACTGATCCTGACCAAGCTTGACGGAACAGCCAAAGGCGGAGTCATGATATCAGTTACCATGCAGCACAAAATCCCCATCACCCACATCGGTTTGGGCGAGAAAATGGAAGACCTCAGACCGTTTAACGGCGAGGACTTTGCTAAGGCTTTGTTGCTGTCGTAAGGTTTAAAAGAATATAAAATTGGAAATCCCGTCCGGCGGTTGAGCTGGACGGGATTTTTTATACAAACAAATAAGAATACAGAAATTAAAAGACTTACCACCCCGTCTCACAAACCGCCTCAAAACCGGGCAGAATAATCTTCCGGTGATGCAGATACATCCTGTCCGCCCCGTCCTCGCGACCATAAAGAGAATCACCAACAATAGGAAATCCCGCATGGGCGAGGTGGGCGCGAATCTGGTGGCGGGCGCCCTTGGCTATCCGTATATCTAAAAGAGATGTGCCGTCTTCATAGCTTTTCACCACCTCTGCACTGGTCCAGCGTTCCGGTGAAGCCTGCTCATCGAGCACTTTTGTGCGCTTGCGATCTTCGGTATCGAGTCTGTTCTTTACGATAAAAGATTCATCAGGGATGCCATGCACCTTGGCATGGTAAATTTTATCCACGGTACTTGAATCCTCGTATGCGCGAAATTCATTTTCCCTTTCCACTCCGAAGGCGACCAGCAACATCCCGGAAGTAAGAAAGTCCAGCCTGTTAGCAAGAATAGGGTCCTGTCCCGAAAAAATTCCGTCCAGACATTCTTCTACTGAAGGTGCCGGGCTTCCTGCAACTGCCGCTGAATGAAGACCTTCAGGTTTGTAAACAGCACCGAACCCATCACCCTGCTTGACCACCTTTACCCGAGACAAAATCTCCACAGCGCAAGAGCGGTCCTCAGCGTCAAATAGAACAACTTCCGCGCCGGAAAACATCTTCAGACCGGAACGGCAGCTGCGACCATTGACGGTAACACATCCACTCTCAATAAGCCGCCTGCGCTCACGAAGTCCGCTTTCAGGAAGCATCTTGAGCATAAATTTATCCAGCCGCTGACCTTCGTCGCTATCTTCAGCTATTCTTTTGTCAATTTCATTCAATTTTATATCTTCCGTTTCTGTTAGTTGATCCCCAATCCAATCAATCAAACAGGGTTTACGCTGCAAGGGAAACAGCATACAACTCACTAAGCGCAATGAAATTTATTCAACCTGCCGTTTTTACAGCAAGTACCTACTTCTAAGCTGCCAAACGGTCTTAATCAACCTTTTCCCAAGATAGCAGGTTTTGCCGTGAATATTAAAGGCTGTATCTTCGTCATCTGTGCCGCGATCATGTGGGGTCTGATCGGCCCCATTTCCAAATTCCCCATAGAACAGGGAGTTGCACCACTTGAGAATGCCTTCTGGCGGGCAGTTTTCGCATGGATGCTCTTTGCTGTCCATGCCTGCCGCATCCGGGCAATCAAAATCGACCTTAAAGACCTGCCCCAGATTCTAGGTTTCGGCTTTGTGGGCGTGACCATCTTTTACGGTTCCTACCAGTTGGCGGTACAGGATGTAGGCGCGGCCCTTGCCTCGGTCTTGCTCTACACAGCCCCGGTATGGGTGGCCTTCATGTCATGGCTGCTGCTGGGTGAAAAAATGACTCCGGTCAAGATTTCCGCCATGCTGATAACCATCAGCGGAGTAGCCTGTGTTTCTCTCGGACCCCAGATTTTCGGAACCGGGACTGAAATGACCTTCACCTGGCCGGGCATCATCTTCGGTCTGACTTCCGGGTTCACCTACGCCCTCTACTACATCTACGGTAAGACCATCTTCGCACGCTACACCACACCGACAATATTTCTCTATGCCCTGCCCGTGGGGGCAATCTTCCTGCTGCCCTTTTTTGAGTTCACCCCCAAAACCGGAACCTCATGGATGAGCCTCATCGCGCTGGCCCTGATCTGCACCTACGGCGCATACTCTATTTACTACGCGGGCCTGAAATGGCTGGAACCAACATCCGCCTCGGTAATAGCCACCATCGAACCCGTAATCGCCGCCATTCTCGCATGGCTGTGGTGGAACGAAAGCTTTGACTGGACCGGATACATCGGCAGTGCGCTGATTATTTCAGCAGTGCTTATGATTGTAATGGAAAATAAAATTATCGCATTTTTTGCCTCTGGAGCCCAAAAAGTAAATGCTAAAACAAGTTAAGGCTTCTGCCGGGTCTGGTAAGACCTACGAACTTACTGCACGATTCCTGTCCCTCTTAGCAGGGGCGCAGGAAGAAGATTCCGTCCCGGTATGTAAAAGCTCACAGGGAAAAGGATACTGCTGGCCTGAGATCATGGCCGTTACCTTTACCAATAAGGCTGCGGCAGAGATGAAAGAACGCGTCATCCGTTCCCTGAAAAACCGCGCTCTGGACATTGAAGGCGACGGACTGGGCGCGGACTGGAAACCTCTGGACGCAAAAAAGCAACTCATCCCCATCCTGCAACGCTACAATCGGCTGAATATCCGTACTATTGATAGCTTGCTGAACCTGCTGGTGCGCATCTTCGCCCTTGAACTGGGACTAAGCCCGGAATTCGAACTGCTCTTTGAACCGCAAGCCCTATTCGAGCCGAACTTCAACAAATTCCTAGCCCAATGCGAAGAAGGCGACCTGCTGCGCAAAGAGCTACTGGACGATGCAGTGGACAGCCTAGTGCTCAAGGAAGAAAAGCAGGGGTTCTGGCTCTCCGAACAAATGCGCATGCGCTTGCTCTCCATCCTGACCCACGTCATCGACCATCCGGCGGAGAGGCTTACGGATCAGGAGGCAATAGCCGGACTGCTGCAAATGGAATTCGACGCATTCCAGAAAGCAGTGCGCGACCTGTCGGCACTCATTGATGCAGACAAGCTTGCGGCCTCGGCCCATCTGAAGAAATATCTGGCCCATACCGCAACCATTGATTTCATGGACCTGCCCAAGGAATCAACCATGGTTGCCAAGGACAGCTTTGAGGATTGCGTTAATAAAAAATCCAAAGGCGACATCGGTTCCTATCACGAAAAAGTATACGCGGACCTGAAGCAAGCCCATGAAATTTACCGCGACAAGGCCACCATTCTACGCGGGGCCTATGCACTGGCCCCGTTTGTACGCATTGTAGAGGAAATCCGGGCCGACATCATTGAATACCAGACCCGCAACGGCATGCTGCTCAGTGCGGATTTACCTAAAGTGGCAAGCTACGTACTGCAAGGCGGTAGCGCTTTGCCCGATGCATTTTGCCGCATGGGTTCCCGGCTGCACCACTTGCTGGTTGACGAATTTCAGGACACAAGCCTTGCCCAGTGGCAGGCCATGATTCCGCTGGCTGTGGAATGCTTATCCAAGGCGGGCAGTCTTTTTTATGTGGGCGATGTTAAGCAGGCCATCTACAGTTGGCGCGGGGGCCGTTCCGAACTTTTTGATGAAGTAGGACAGGACCCGGAACTCTACGCTCTTTCCGAATTCACTCCTGCTAATCTTGATTACAACTGGCGCAGCCTTGAGCACGTTATCGGATTCAACAATGAATTCTTTGAGGCCTTGGCGGACTATGATCTTGCCCTCGACCTTTCAGAAAAGCTCTACCCCAACAGCCCGGAAGAACAGCAGATCGAACTGGCCCAAAACATTTCCCATTCATTTGAAAAAGCATCCCAGCAGCTGCCTCCGGGACAGGATCGCGCAGGCGGGTACGTACGGCTGCAAAGGGTTTTCGCTTCCAGCTCACAAGAAATCGTGGACGAAACCCGCCGCAATTTTGACCTGCTCATGGATAAGTTGTTCCCCCGCCGCGAATACCGGGATGTCTGCGTATTGGTTCGCTCCAACGGGCATGCACAGCTGGTCTGCGATTGGCTGGTAGAAAAATCCATCCCGGTGATCACTGAAAACAGCTTGCAACTGGACCGCCATCCCATCGTGCGCCAGATGGTTTCCCTGCTCAAATTCCTTGATTACCCGCAGGACGACCTCGCTTTTCTTGAATTCATTTGCGGACAGGAAATATTCGGACACATCTCAAAGATTGAACACGAAGCCCTCTTCAAATGGCTGGCCGAACGCGACAAAGGACCGCTGCACCGCCGCTTTTCCGAAGAATACCCGGATTTTTGGAACACGCACATTTCGCCCTTCCTGCGCAAGTCCGGCTTGATGACCCCGTACGACCTTGCCAGCGAAATGGTTTCCCGCTTCAAACTTATCGAAACCTACCCGCAGGATGAACTATACATCCGCCGCTTCCTTGAAGTGGTTCACCTTGCCGAGGAAAAACGCGGTACATCGCTGGCTGCATTTCTTGATTTCTGGGAACTTTCATCCGCCGAGGAAAAAGTCCCCCTGCCGGAATCAGTCAACGCGGTACGCATCATGACTATTCATAAATCCAAGGGGCTGGAATTCCCGGTCATTGTGGTGCCCTTCCATAACTGGTCTGTATCCGGCCCGGACAGTTCTCTGGCAGACATTCAAATAGATGGACAGACTATGCTCACTCCCATGAGCAGCTCACTGGGCGATATTTATTACGAGAACCGCACCCGCATGTTCAGCGAACAGCTTAACCTGCTCTATGTGGCTTGGACCCGAGCAGGACAAGAACTTTACGGTTTTCTGCCCTCGGAAAAGACACGGGGTGTAAGTCCGGCACTTGCTGCCATTGAAATGATTCTGGAAGACAAATTCGATGATCTCGGTTTGCTGGAATATGGCGTGAATCCTGAAAAAGAAGAACAAACTCCCGCCCCCGAACCAGAAGAATCGCAGACAGCTTCAGCTGACGATTTCTGCGAACCAGAAGCCAATGGACTCCCCGAACCGGAACTCATGGGCTGGCTGCCGAGACTGCGCGTTTACCGCCATAACCTCGAAGATTATTCCTATGATGCGCGTATGCGCGGGGAACTGGCCCACAACGCCATGGAAAACCTGATCCTCACCGGGGATGACGAGGCCGACTGTCTCCGCAGTGCCGAGGCCGCCTTTGCCAAGTTCCCGGCAGTGACCGAGGAGGAAGACGTGCTGGTCCCGGAAGTGACAAACATGGCCCTCTGGGCCTTATCGGTCCCGGATGTACGTACCGCTATCGAACGCGGCAGGCCGGAAGTAGCCATTATGGATGCGAAAGGCGAAACCCATCGCGCCGATTTGCTGCTCTTGGAAGATAAACGGGCACTGGTAGTTGAATACAAGACCGGACAGCCTTCGCCTGAAAACGAAAAGCAGGTCAAAAGATATTTGAAGCTATTACGAGACATGTACGGTGACGAGAAAGAATTACGCGGCCTGTTGGTCTATTTAGATGGAAAATTTACCAGAGAAATCAATTTATGATTGCCTCCGGCGGCCCTCCGGGGGCCAAAGAACCCTTTTGAAAAAGGGTTCTCTGGACTCTCCTAAAACTTTTAATAGTTTTAGAATGTCCTTTATATAAAATATTTTTGCGTTTTAAAATGCGAAGCGGCGAAGCCATACTAAAAAGTTTTGGGATTCTTAAACCCTTTTCCCAAAAGGGTTTAGGGTTTAAGGCCCTCGGCAGAGCCGCCGGAGGCATACTATGACAAATAAAAAAAATATCCAGATAATCTCGTGGAAAGAAGATTTCATTGAAAATCTTGCCACTACTATAATCAATGATTCTGACGGCGACCTGAGCAAAGTCACGGTCATTGTCCCGCACCACCGCCCGGCCCGTTATTTGAAAAAGGCCCTTGCGGGCTCGGAGCAACTGCCTAAGCCGTGCATCCTGCCGGAAATTTATTCATTCTCCGACTTCGTATCCTCACTTATCCCCAAACTTACCGCCGAGTTTCCACGCAAGATCGGCAAGTTGGATCAAGTCGGACTGCTCTTTGATATCATTGAAAAACTGCGCAGTGAATCCACGGGCATGCTTTCCAAAATGCCTACGGATCTGCAAATGTTTTTCCCGTGGGGTACCCGACTGGCTTCCCTGCTTGAAGATCTGCTGCGTCAGGATATCAAACCGCGCAACCTGACCATGCTTCAGGGCGAAGTGCTGGAATGGGCCGCTGCCCTGCTCGAAGAACTGGAAATAATTTTCGTCCGTTACCTAGAAGAGCTGGAGAAACGCGGCTGGGCTACTTCCGGTCTGGAAAACCGCACCTTAGTTGAAAATTTCAGCGGCCTTGATGATATCCTCAAGGACCGCAAACTTTACTTGGCAGGATTCTACGGAGTCAGCGGCGTGGAAGATATGTTCTTCCGCTACCTCTGGGAAAATCTGGGTCTACAGGTCATCTGGCACAGTGATCCCGGACTTGCTGAAGGTCGCAAAGGACACTTTGCTGTGCGTGAACATCGACTCTGGCTGCAAAACTGGAAAGCTGAAGCAGTTTCGGAGCATTCTGCAAAAGGAAGCTGCAAACTGCCGGAACTGAAATTCTTTGAAGGGTTCGACCGCCATTCACAGCTCTGCGCCATGCGCGATGAACTGTGCTCACAAAAAGTGGAAGGCTGCGCCGTGGTCCTACCGGACACCTCTTTGCTGCTCCCGGTCATGCACCATTTGCCGGAACAGGACATCAACATCAGTATGGGATATCCGCTGGAACGCTCAGCCCTGAACGGATTAGTGGAAGCCGTCCTCAAATTACAGGAAAACCGCAACGTCCATAACTTTTACTGGAAAGATATTCTGGGACTGATCCGCCATCCCTACCTGAAAATGCTGGAAGTAAACGGCGACCAGCCCTTGCGGACCATCTTCCACCAATGGGAAAACGCACTTCGTCACGGCGCGCCTTATGCAAACGTGAAAGATTTTGTCCCGGTCTACAGCGACGACAACGGCAATCTGGTGGACAACCCGGAAACCACCGAGGAACTGCGCGCTGAAGCGGTACAGGTCTGCATCGACGGATTCAAGGATATTGAGACTCTCTCTGAGCTTGCGGACAGTCTGCAAGCTATGGCAGAAATGCTCCGCCAGCGAGGCGGCACCCTCTGGAACCGCTACCTGCTGGATTCGGAATGTCTATTCCGGCTCATGAACGAAGTCATCCCCGAACTGCGCGAAAGCTCCATCAGCAATGAAATTTTCGGGCAATCGCTCTGCTTTTCCATTTTTCGGCAATTGCTCTCATCACAGCGCGTATCATTTGAGCCGGACCCAATTTCCGGTATGCAGGTGCTCGGTATGCTGGAAAGTCGCCTTTTAAATTTTAAGCGAACTTTTATTCTTGATACCGTTGATGAAAAACTGCCCGGCACTGATCCCTATGACCCTCTGCTCCCGGACCAGTTGCGGCACCTGCTGGACCTGCCGGATTCACGGGAAAGGGAATCTGTTGCTACCTACAACTTCTACCGCTTAATCATGGGCAGCGAAGAATCCTGCATCTTTTATCAAAGCGGTGTGCAGCCCGGTCTGCTGGATTCAAAATCCATCCGCTCCCGTTTTGTGGAACAGCTACTCTGGGAAATGGAACAGCAACGTAAGGAAATCATCACTCCGGGTGATGACTTCCCACTCAAAGCCGTTAATTTCCCCGTGGGAGCCATCGTAAACAGTCCAGCATCCATTCCAAAAGAACCATTGCAGGACAAACTGCAAAACCTGCTCAAGTTCAAAGGACTCTCCCCATCTGCCATCGACTGTTACGTGGGATGCCCTAAGCTGTTTTTTTTCCGTTACCTTTCCAATGTACGTGAGAGCGTAACTGTGGATCAGGACGGAGACCGCGCCGGATTTGGGGATCTGATTCATTCCGTGCTCAAGGATTTTCTTGAACCGCACCTGAATAAAGATATCAGCGGCGCAGATCTGGATGCAGATCAATTACAGGATTTGTTCATGCTCCGGCTGGAACGGGATTCGCTCTATCCCAACCTTGCCTACGACATAAAAAAATCTTTAGAACAGGCCGGGAAAAATCGACTCTCCCTATTCTTAAAAAATATGAAGCCGACCAAAATAGTAGAACTGGAATCAGACTCACAGGCCGAGCTTGAAATGGATGATTTCAAAGTCAGAATCCACGGACGTGTGGACCGGGTGGATGAACGGGCCGGGGAACGATACGTGCTGGACTACAAGACCGGCCGACTCCATTTGCCCCGCAAATCCTTCTGGGATGATGAATCCATCTGGGGTCCGTTGCTGGATGATCCGCAGGCGATCTACCATGACGGCACACCCTTTCTTGAAAAAATCAAGGGAACGGCGAACAGTCTGCAACTTCCACTCTATCTACTCATGGACCAGCACACTTCTGGTGAACTGCCAAGACAGGCCGCACTGGTGGAACTGGTCACAGACGGACGGGAAAAAGGACTCTTTGATTCCAAAACAAGCGATGAAGAGCGCGAAGAAATCATTGAGACAAAAATCCCGGCCCTGAGCAAAGTGATCATCAACAACATGCTGTTAGAGGAAGATTTCAAACCCATCCGCTCCAACATGTGTGATTGGTGTGCATACCGGGAAGCCTGCGGAAGCTAATTCTTTCTAAACAATTAACGATTCCCAAAAGGATATAGCTATGAAAACAGCTGAGATCATGATCTGCGGAGCTGGAATTGTAGGCCTTACTGTGGCGCGGGAACTTATTTCCAGAGGATACAAGGACATTCTGATTATCGATAAGGAATCTGAAATAGCAAAGCATGCTTCAGGGCGTAACAGCGGAGTACTGCATGCCGGAATTTATTATGCTCCGGGCAGTTTGCGTGCAGTTTCCTGCCTTTCCGGTAATTTCAGAATGAAAGAATACTGCCGAGAAAAAGGATTACCCCTGCTGGAAACAGGCAAAGTAATTGTCGCCCGTAATGAATCCGAACTTCCCACCCTGCATGAGCTGTACAGCCGGGCCACTGCTAACGGAGCCAAGGTCGATATAATTGATGAACAGCAGCTCTCCGAAATAGAACCCAATGCAAAAACAACCAAAGAAGCGTTGTTTTCTCACTACACCGCAGTAGTTGACCCGCGTGCAGTGATGAAATCATTGTATAATGATCTTGAATCCAGCGGTAAAGTCTCTTTCATGCTCGGTACCAAATTCATTACTGCAAAAAGCAACAATACTATCGTCACCGACAAAGGCGAAATAAGCTGCGGGCTGTTCATCAATGCCGCCGGGGCATACAGCGATCAGGTAGCCCGTCCTTTCGGATTCGGTGAGGGCTATCAGCTCATCCCTTTCAAGGGCATCTATAAAAAACTGAAAAAAGAAAAAGCGCACACCATCAAAGGCAGCATCTACCCTGTGCCCAATATCAAAAATCCCTTCCTCGGAATCCACTTCACCCGCGGAGCAGGCGGAGATGTATATCTCGGCCCCACCGCTATCCCCGCCTTTGGACGCGAAAACTACGGTATCCTGAGCGGTCTGGATAAAGAAGCATTCGACATAATGTTACGCGACGCTATACTCTTTTTTACTAATCCAAAATTCCGTTCCGTTGCATTTGAAGAGCCGCGTAAATACTTTTTCAAATGTTTCTTCAATGATGCAAAGGAACTGGTCAAAGAACTTTCCCCTGATGATATTGAAAACTCTCCCAAAGTGGGTATCCGCCCGCAATTAGTAGACCTGAAACGTAATGAACTTGTGATGGACTTTCTTGTGGAAAGTGATAAAAAGAGTGTGCACGTACTCAACGCTATTTCACCTGCCTTCACCAGCTCCATGTACTTCGCTGAAATGATTGTGGAGAAATACATACACTAGGAAATGTATGTATTCTGCATTGCAAAACAAGCTTTTTTACAGAGCGTCACCAAGCTGTAACAGACAAAAAGAACTTGACTTTAAGCCTCATACAGGAAAAAACTTTTCTCGGACTTCAAAGTTGCCTCTAAACAATAAATACACCGCTGTATGTATCTTTCAGATACCTGCCACAAAGCGTTTTTGCTGACAGTATTGTTTATCAACCAATGGCAACTCTTAAATATACAAGTCACAGGAGAACTTTAGTATGAATCTTCCTCAGCTTAAAATTGGTGATCTCGTTGCCAAGGTCCCCGTCATTCAGGGCGGCATGGGTGTGGGTATTTCCCTCTCCGGCCTTGCTTCCGCAGTTGCCAAAGAAGGCGGCATCGGCGTTATCGCTGCTGCAATGATCGGCCTTACCAACAAGAACGGCGGTAAGGATCACGCAAGAGCACACATCGACACTCTGGCCGAAGAAATCCGCAAGGCCAAAGAAATGACCTCCGGCATCCTCGGTGTAAACATCATGGTTGCCCTGTCCAACTTCGCGGACATGGTCAGCACTTCCGTCAAAGAAGGCGCAGATGTAATCTTTTCCGGTGCCGGACTGCCTCTGGATCTGCCCAAGTACCTGCACGATGGCGCAAAGACCAAACTGGTTCCCATCGTATCTTCAGGCCGCGCAGCATCCATCATCTGCAAAAAATGGATCTCCAAGTTCGATTACCTGCCTGATGCATTCGTAGTTGAAGGCCCCATGGCAGGCGGTCACCTCGGCTTCAAACGCGAGCAGCTCAACGATCCCAAATTCGCCCTCGAAAACATCCTACCCGAAGTCATCAAAGCTGTTAGACCTTTCGAAGAAAAAGCAGGCAGAACCATTCCCGTTATCGCCGCCGGCGGTGTTTATTCCGGTGAAGACATTAACAAGTTCCTCCACATGGGAGCTGCCGGGGTCCAGATGGGAACCCGCTTTGTCGCCACTCACGAATGCGATGCTGATGAAGAATTCAAACAAGCTTATGTAAACTCCACTAAAGAAGATATGGCCATCATCCAGAGTCCGGTCGGACTTCCCGGCAGGGCAGTAAAAAACGACTTCCTTGAAGCGGTTACCGATGGCAAAAAATCTCCCTTCAAATGCCCGTTCCATTGCATCAAGAGCTGCAAAGTAGAGGAAAGCCCCTACTGCATCGCAGCCGCCCTGATCAATGCCCAGCGCGGCAAGCTGAAAAACGGTTTTGCCTTTGCCGGCTCCAATGCTTGGAGAACCGAAAAGATCATCACCGTTAAGCAGCTAATCTCAGATCTTAAATCTGAATTCGACCGCGCCGTCGCACGCTAAGCTGACTTCTCCATAGATAATAAAAAAGGGCGTTCTACTAATTAGTAGAACGCCCTCTTTCATTTAGTAAGGCTTCGCCACCACATTCAACCAACCGTCTGGCATTTTAAAATTCAATCTACTTCTTTTCAGCCGCTTTCTTTTCTTCTTTCTTAGGCTCAGCTTTGGGAGCAGTCTCTTTCTTGGGTGCAGGCTTTTTTACTTCAGGCTTGGGAGCCACGGGCTTTGCAGCTTTCTTAGCCGCAGGTTTCTTGCGCTTGGAAATCAAAGACTCCAATTTTTCAGCAGCAGCCTGAGTATCACCGGACTCGCCTAGATAATGCATTTCGCCCTGCGGGGAAATCCAGTGCCATCCTTCGGGCTTTTTAAGCACTCGGGCCCCCTTTGCATCAAGGTAATCCTTGAATGATGCCTTCTCGAGGCTTTCGTCAATCTGTACTGTAAGCTTGCGGTTCTCAGCCATAACCTGAGTGTGCCGGAAAATTTCAAAAGCACTGTGGACTAGATCAAAGGCCGGATCTTCAATCTCACATTTTTTGGAGGAAAGCTCTTTTTCAAGCTGGGCCAGATCCTTCTTCAGGCTGCGAATTTCAAAAAGCGCATCCTTGCGTGCATCCTCACTCTTGTCATTAATTGCATTAGTCACTGCCGCTGCGGTCTGCTTTTTCATTGAATTTCCTCCAGAATTGCTAAGTTAAGTTTTGCTTAACACACTCATTTATAAAATTCTATTCCTTTTTCTCTCCATCTGAATCCGGAGACTGGTTGCCTGCCAACGGATGAGCCTTGTCATAAACATTCATAATCTGTTGCAGATTCAAATGAGTGTATCGCTGGGTGGTACTGAGGTGCTCATGCCCCAGAAGTTCCTGCACAGAGCGCATATCAGCCCCTGATTGCAGCATATGCGAAGCGAAACTGTGCCTGAGCATGTGCGGATGCACGCCCTCATGCAACCCTGCTCCCTCGGCCATACGAGCAAGGATACGGTTAACCTGCCTGCGATTCAAACGACCGCCACGGTTCCCCACAAAAAGGGCCTGTTCTTCAAGGGACGGCCCAAGCTCGGCACGTACTGCCAGATAATCATTCACAGCCTTGCAGGCTGCATCACTAAGCGGAGAAAGGCGTTCCTTGTTCCCTTTACCGGAAACACGGGCTACCGCGCTTGAGGTATCAACATCAAACAGGTCAAAGGCAATTGCCTCACTGACCCGCAAACCGGAACCGTAAAGCATTTCAGCCAGGGCAAGATCACGTTTATCCGCAGGTTCATCACCGACATGTGCATCCATGAGGTTTACGGCCTGATCAACATTAAGCGAACGTGGATGACGGATTTCCTGCTTGGGATTTCTGATCCCGGTCATGGGGTCATTTTTAATGAACCGATGCTTGGTCATATACTTGAAAAATGAACGCAAAGAAGAAAGCTTGCGCGACATGGTCGACTTGGCAAGCCGTTGCCCATGAAGTTTGGCTAGAAAACCGCGCACATGGTCCGGGATTACCTTTTCAGGCTTGGCAAGAGAACTTTTGCGAGTCTCCAAGAATTCCTCAAACTGGGTAAGGTCCTTTGCATAGGAGCGCAAAGTTGCAGCGGATGCACGCTTCTCCACATCCAGATAGGTCATGAAGACTTGGACAGGCTCGGGAAGGTCTTTATTTGTTCCTGCGGTCGAGGACATAATTGCTCTTGGGATTTTCTTTTGCTTTCTTCTTCAGGCTCATGGCAATGGCCGAAGCTTCACCAAAATGCTTCATCCTGCCGTCGATATTAAAGACAACGGCAATGGAAATAGCCATCAACGGAAAAGTCTGGGTATTGCCCTGCCGGTCTTTGGAAACAATGGATTTGCGCTGGCGGTCTTCCATGTCATAAAAATTAGGCACAATGCCGTCAAAAGAAAAGATAATCCGCTGGCAGACTTCTTCAATGATATCCGGTGAGGTAATTACCACAAAATCATCGCCGCCCACGTGACCCACAAAAGTCTGCTCTCCGGCAAAACTTTTCACCGTATTGACGATAATGCGGGCACTCATCATCAGCACCTCGTCACCACGCGAAAAGCCGTACTTGTCGTTAAAGGACTTGAAATAATCAAGATCGCAATACGCAAGAGCGAAATCCTGCTCGCGATCAATGAGAGTTTGAATTCTCTGGATGATGGAAGTGTTGCCCGGAAGCTTTGAAAGGGGGTTGGCATCAAGTGCCCGCAAGGCACGGCATAGAGTGAGGTTTACCCTTTCACGTACAACGGGCAGAAAAAAAGGACGGACCAGAAAATCGTCAACCTCAACTTCGTTCCAGTCCCATGGATGCTGAAGATCTGTATCATCAAGGCAGATAATAACCGGAAGCTGGCGGTAAACATTTTCGCTCTTTACCAGCCGGGCCAGTTCCTGCGCCGGAACATCCTCCACCCGGCTGTCAACAATGAGCAGATCCGGCGGTTCATTAAAAAGATCTTCCACTGCCCCGCGTGCTTCTGTATAGCAGGTGAAATCCAGCACATCCTGCGGCCAGATTTCAAACAAAAGGTCCCGCAAGGAGTTATCAGGGGAAACCAGAATAGCTTTATGTTTTACCAGCCCCAACAGGCCGTGATCCTTATTCTTGTCCATAGCCTACGCATTAACATCAACTATTATATAACGTCAAAGCTCAAGCGGACCACGATTCATAAAAATTTAAAAAAATAACAGGTAGAACTAGAAAGTGAGGTCTGAAATTTCCATAAACTTATCGGAGACCTCATCCATGACCGGCTCAAGATCTTTCATTTTCAACTTCAGAATCTTCATGGCTGCGGGCTTAAAGTAAGCAATCTGGTCATCCCCGCCGTTTCCGTATTCAAAAAGGCGGACCATAAAATCCCCCACATGGACCACTGCGGCGGTCTGCTGATAAAACTGGGCCCGGTCCGGGTGATGGTGAAAAGTCATGGCTTCGCGCACATTGGGCGGAAGATGCCAATGACGGGCCAGCCAAGCATTGATGCGATCATGACCAAAGCCAAGAATATGCCTTTCAGCTTCGTAATAACTTAAATCCTTTTCCTTCACAGTCATACGCACGGCTTCATTGAGCTCCGGCAGCTGCACTGCGGTAACAACCTTTCCAAGATCATGAAGAAGTCCGGCAACGGTGAATTCTTCTGGATCTTCAAATCCTGCGGCCTTGGCAATGGCACCACTGGCCATGGCGCAACCGAGGCTGTGCTCCCAGAGCCCTGACATGGCCTGCTGGATCATATCAAAAACAGATGTAGAAATAATAATACCCCGGATAACGTTCAGGCCAAGCAGAACAAGGGCATGCTGGATGGTGGTGATTCTGCCCGGAAAACCGTAAATGGGCGAGTTTACCATCTTAAGGACCTTGGCGGAAAGCACCTGGTCCTGAGAAATAACTTTGGCTACCTGTTCGGTTGAGGAGTTGGGATCATCAACAAGCTTGGTAACTTCATCAAGGACGGAAGGCAGGGTAGGCAGGTCTGAGGTAGAAAGAATCTGCCCTTTGACGCTGGTTTTAAGGTCTTGATCAGCCATTTATCCTTCCTCCTCGTTTTCAGCAGCCTCTGCTGCGGCGGCTGCTTCTGCTGCGGCCTGCTCTTCAGCCAGTCTCTCAGCTTCCTCCTCAGCCTTCTGAGCTGCTGCTTTCAAATCGAAATATTCCTTAAAAAATCCCTTAACCCGGAACATCCACTTATCCTTGGCGTAACGGCGAAAGAGATGGTCCAGTCGTTCCGATTTCTTGGACCATGAGGAGTTGTCATTATCCCCCAGGTCAACGGGATTGCCCTTTACAACAATACGCTCAACGTCCATGGACTCCAGCTTCTGGATAATCCCCTCAGTCAGTTCCAGCCCTTCAGCAAGGACAACCATACCGTTATCGCGGGTAACAGGCTTGGCAAGCTTCATCCCCGGAGCCGCAAGTTTAACCGGAATTTTCTGCATCAGTCGGAATTCTCCTCATAAAAAATCATAAATCCCCGCCTCATATCAACAACGCTTTAGATCATAATACATGCCGGGAAAGCGCACAACCATTCCCTTTACTTCCATGCCGAGAATAACCGCCCCGGCTATGGAAACATCAATCCCCGCAGCACGGGCTATTTCATCAATATGCATCCTACCACCACTCTCAAGAGATTTTGCGACATCTGATTCAGGAGGCTCCAATGCATCAATATCAAATGTAAGAACAGCTGACTCCACTTCCTGCTGAACAGGAACCTGTGCAATGGGCTTGCTTTTGAGCACTTTTTTTTCTGCCGGAAACCTGCGCTCAATTTCAACTGTTTTTCCCTGAGTAGACAGATCAAGCGCATGCCCGATATTCATTATTACATCATCGGCGGTCTCCACAAGGGCTGCGCCTTCCTTAATCAATTTAAGGCATCCGGCAAAGCTGCTATTGCCGATGGGACCGGGCATAGCCATAACTTCCCTGCCCTGCTCCCCGGCTAACCGGGCAGTAACCAGACTGCCGCTGGCTATTTCAGCCTCAACCACCAGAACTCCGGTACTCAACCCGCTGATCAAACGGTTGCGAAATGGAAAATTACGGGCAAACGGCTTTGTTCCCGGTGGAAACTCAGAAATAATCAACCCGGACTCAATAACGCTTTTTCTCAGCCACGCACTATCCGGGGGATATGATTCAACATCCAAACCAGCACCCAGCACCGCTATTGTCGACCCGATTCCCTGCAAAGCCGCTTCATGGGCACAGGAATCTATACCCTTTGCAAAGCCGGAAACAATTGTAATCCCGCTCTTCGAAAGATCAGCAGCAATCCTTGCGGCATACTCCTGACCTAAAGCTCCGCTTTTACGCGAACCGACAACACCCACAGCCGGATTACCCAAAAGTTCCGGGTCACCGAAATAATACAGGCAGGTGGGAGGATCGGGGAGTTCTTTGAGCAGGCGGGGAAATAAAGGGTGGGTCCAGGGCAGAATTCCGAAACCGAGCCGGATCGCTTCACGGTATTCCTGCTCGGCTTTAGTGCGCCAGAGTTCCTTGATTGCCGCTGTAGCACTTTTTTCCGAGGCCAGCGAAAGAGAGTGCCAGTTGGCTGCGTCTTTCAACCCTTCATAGGCAGTGCTGTAGTGGCGTAGAATGGGAGACCACGATTTAGGCCCAAGGCCCGGCGTATAGCGCAGGGCCAGACATGCAAAATATTCTTCCTGAAGGGAACTCACCGGTTGCCGCCGCTGAAGGGACTAACCTTCGATTGCACGCAACCGTTCCCTACCGATCTTAGCAGGATCAGACTTGGGATAATCCTCAATCAAAGTGCGTAAATAAAATACGGCGTTTTCGCGGTCACCAAGCTTATCGTAAGCCAGACCGATCTTGAGCATGGCAGCGGGAATTTTCCCGGCCTTGGGAAAACGTCTGCTCACTTCCTTGAACTTAAGAATAGACTGAGCAAAACTCTTTTCAGAATAGTAAGTTTCACCGATCCAGTACAAAGAATTGGGAGCAAGTTTGGATGAAGGATTCTGGGCCAGATACTGTTCCAGCAGGCCACGCGCTTCCAGCGGTTTATCATTCATTACCAGCCGCACACCTTCCTGATAGAGCTTATCCCCGCTCAGGGATGAGACAGGTGCGGCAGGCCGGGCAGCGACTTCTGCCGGGGCTACGTTTTCACCGGGAACAACCATCCACGGTTTTTCCTCACTACTGGCATTTCCGCCCATGACAACTTCTTCAGCCACTACGGTTTCTTCAGCAGGGATTTCCTGCTCCACCTTCATGGCCATCATCTTCTGCTGATTTTCCTTGAGTTCAACAAGGGTGCTGTCCAGCTCGGTCATCCGCTCTTGAAGCTTTTCAATCTGGGCAGTTGTATCTTTATGATTACTTTCAATCAGGTCATTCTGCTGGCGCAATCCTTCCTTGAAATTAAGAAAATTTTCCTCAAGGCTTTTTAAACGCCATTCTTCACTGCCGCCCCATGCGGGCTTTGCAGGCTCTTCAGGCTGCTTTGTGGCAAAACATCCGCAAACGGTAAAAGCCAGAATAGTAATAAGTAGGATTCGTAAGTACTGCATCAAATATTCTCCGGAAGACATGTTGAATCTAACTGGTGAATTTGGTTCAAGTTTCAACAAAATTAAAGTAGGCCACTTAATTAGATTTGGCAAGCATATCTAAGCTTTTACACAATGAACAACCCCCTGCCCTTGCGTCCTGTGCAAATTTAGGGCAAAAAGTGCACACAAAAGAAGTCTTTAAAACCCTTATTTTAGGAAAGCAAATATGAATATCCCCATGGAACCCATTCGGCTCACGGCAATGATGAGTGCCCAGATGCTGCCCAAAGCACTGGTGGACTTTGCCACGCTTGCGGCTATCGGTGCCCCGATCATGGCTGTGATCCTCGAAATTACGGCTAAGGCCCGCAAAAAGATTTTTTTCGACAAACTCGCCCAGCAGGTTACGGCACTTACTCTTGTACTTTACCTGCTCTTTACCCTCTGCCTTGGAAGTGCTGCCGTTTTTTTCAGCCGCCAGATGCCGTGGCTTCAGGATTGGTTCGTAAATCCAGCTTCCCCGGTAATGATGTTTTACATCACTCTGGGAATCGCGCTGCTCGGGCTTATTCCTTATAGGTACTCATGGAAAAAGCTAAAAAAGAATAAGCCGCTACACATCATGCTCGGAACGATTGGTGCTTTAGGCGGAGTTGCCTCCATCCATGTTGCCACCGTAATCATGCAAAGATTTTTTACCTTGCAGATTGAAAGCCCCAACCCGGCAGTTCCAGCCCTTCCCTTCTACACCCATTTTCAGCAACTTCCCGGCAAAGCAGGCCTTTGTCTGGCGGGGATTTACCTGATCATGTCCATCGCTTTTGCCGCCACAGCATCCGGTCTTTATCTGGTACTCAGACGCAATAAAGACGACTTCGGCCGCGATTATTACAAATTCACTCTTCCGGTAGTTGCCCGCTGGGCCTTACTTCCCACTCTGCTGCAACTGGCTGCTTCAGGCGGTGTAGTCTACTATATCTGCGGTCCCAACATTGCCCTGCTCTACAGCAACCTGCCTGTAGCTTTAAGCTTCGGCACCTCCCTGCTACTGACCCTGATCTGCTGCGCAATCTGGATTGTGACCTGTAGAAGCGAAACACCCATGCGCCATAAGATAGGCCTCGGACTGGCACCGATTCTGGTAATACTTGCCCATGCAACGCTCATGGCAGGAACCATGAGTTTATACCTGAGTCTGTCTTAATTGCCTTCGGCAACCCTGCCGGGGACCTTAAACCCTTTTGAAAAAGGGTTTAATAATCCCAAAACTTTTTGACAGGGCTTCGCCCCTATGATTTTAGAATTTGATTATGTAAACAAAAATCCCCCTGACGCATCTGCATCAGGGGGATTTGCTTTTACTTTATATGACTTGAAATGACTAAATAGCCCCGCCCTTAACGGTCGCCATGCTGTACACTTCGTGAGGATCAAGAATGAGAACTACGCTACCATCACCCATGATGGTCGCACCTGATACGCCTTTGAGGTCAAAACCGTTAAGATAATTACCAAGCGGTTTAATAACAATTTCCTGACGCTCAAGCAGCCTATCCACAACAAGACCGAGTCTGCGCTCGTTATCGTGAATGATAACCACGGGCAGGACTTCGCGCTCAGGATCGCTGACCGGCTGCTCCAGCAGTTCGGCAAGTTCGGCAATACCGAGAACTTCACCGCGCAGGGTAACAGCCTTACGACCGTTAACTTCAGTAAGTCTTTCAGCTTCGATCTTGGTAGTTTCAGAAACCGCATCAAGAGGAATGGCGTAGTTGGCACCGTTGATCTGAACCATAAGCGCATCGATAATCGCCAAGGTCAGCGGCAGGGTCAGGGTAAACTTGGACCCCTTGCCCACTTCCGATGAAATGTGGACGCTTCCTTTGAGATCCTTGATGTTGTTACGCACAACATCCATACCTACGCCTCGACCGGAAATGTCGGTGACCTTTTCAGCGGATGAGAAGCCCGGAGCAAAAATCAGCTCAATAGCCTCACGGTCATCAAGGTTGCGGGCTTCATCTGCGGAGATGACGCCTTTCTTGATAGCCACGTTACGCATTTTTTCAGGATCAATTCCGCGACCATCGTCCTCAACCTCAATGGCAACCGAGTTACCCTTGTGGTAAGCGCGCAGCCAGACATGGCCCTGCGGGGTCTTGCCGTTGGCTATACGTTCTTCTTCAGGCTCAAGACCGTGGTCTACCGAGTTCCTGATCAGGTGGACAAGAGGATCGCCGATTTCCTCGACAACACTCTTATCGAGTTCAGTCTCTTCGCCTTCGGTTATCAATTCGACCCGCTTGCCGCTCTTACGGCTCAGGTCGCGAACCAAACGCGGGAATCTGGAAAATACAGTTTGAACAGCGACCATCCGGACCTTCATGATGGTGTCCTGCAAATCATCAGAAATTCTGGACAGAGCATATGTTGTCTCGGTCAGCTGCTGGGCAACAACCGGGACTTCAAGGTGTCCTTCCTCAAGACCTCGGGCAAGCATGGTATAGCGTCCCCTGCTGATGATAAGCTCACCGATCAGGTTCATAAGATGATCCAGCTTCTGGTGGTCAACCCTGATGGTGGACATCGCTTTAGGCTTGGAGCTCTTAACAGGTGCACTGGCCGCAGGCTTGGCTTTTACAGGCTTGGCTGCGGGTTTAGCAGGAGCGGGTTTAGCTGCGGGTTTTGGTTCCGGCTTAGGCTCGGGTTTCGGTTCCGGCTTAGGCTCAGGCTTCGGTTCCGGCTTAGGCTCGGGCTTCGGTTCCGGCTTAGGCTCAGGCTTCGGTTCCGGCTTAGGCTCGGGCTTCGGTTCCGGCTTAGGCTTCGGTTCCGGCTTAGGTTCTTCTTCAGCCGGACCGCCTGCGCCGCCCTTGAGTTCTCCTACAGCAGAATCAATCATCTCAGAAATAATTCCACATTCCTGACGCAGCAGATCGAGCATCAGCCCAAAATCCATATCAGAGGAACGAGCCTGATCAACCAGCCCGGCTGTCCTTTCTGCGTACTCCCTCAGATCGTCAAAGCCCATATATCCACCAGAATTCTGAATGGAAACAAGGCTTCTGTAGAGGCCGTCAATATAATCCTTCTGCCCGGAATCTTCAGCGAGAGTTTTCAGGGCCAGATCAATATTATCCACCTGCTGGCGGACAGTCTGCTCAAAAATTGCAACGTCTTCCGGGTCCAATCCGTCTTCTGTCTGTTCAAGCTCAGGTTCAGGTTCGTCAACAACTTCATCTTCTTCGGGGACCACAGCTGCTACAACCTCACCCTTTTCTACAGCATCCTGCAGCGGAGTGACTAGTTGCTCTATATCGAGGGACTGGACTTCGCCGTTTTTCGGAGAAACATGCGCGATAAGCGACTCAATCCCGTCAACTACAGCCAAAAGCAGGTCAATCATGGACCTGGTGGCTGCGACTTCACCTTTGCGGACCTTGTTCAGCAGAGTTTCGGCTTCGTGGGTCAGCGAATTAAGTTCTCGGAAACCGATAATTCCGCTATTGCCCTTAAGATTATGGAAATATCTGAATATATCATTGATGAGATCATCGTTGCCTTCAGGGTCCTGTTCAAGTTCAAGCAGACCATTTGTAAGGTTCTCGATGATTTCATGGGCTTCTTCGAGAAAATCGGCCAGATGACCTTCCCCTACTGTTGTCAGCTTGTAGGATTCGGCTTCCTCATTGACAATAGCTACGAACTGAAAAGCCTGTTTGCGTCCTGACTCGGGCATATTGGACTCCTGCTCAATTTGGGTCTCCGGCAAATCTGTCTCTGCTTCAGCGTATTCTTCAACCGGTTCCGGCTCTACTTCTTCCAGAACAGGTTCCGGATCAGGCTCAGGCTCAGGTTCCGGTTCTGCTTCCTCCTGCGAGGGAACGGAAGGTTCGGGGGTTTCTCCAGCCATGATGGCATCGATTCTTTCAATGGTAATGGAAGTATCAACTTCCCCTTCATTGCCCAGCTCATCAAGATTATCAATCAACTGACGCAGCAAATCGGTAGCAGCGAGAATTACATCCATAATTTCAGATGTAACCCCTATTTCGCCCTTCCGGAGTTCGTCGAGAATATTTTCCGCCCTATGGGCGAGTCCGTTGATGATGTTCAGTCCCAGAAAACCGGAGGCACCTTTTAGGGAGTGCATCGGTCTGAATATCTCATTCAGAAGATCAAGATTCTCGGGATTATTTTCAAGCTCAAGCAAGTTGGGCTCAATCGTTTCGAGATGCTCTTTAGCTTCAATAATGAAATCCGCAAAAATTTCAGGATCCATGAAATCCTGGCTCATCTAGAGACCCCTGTCTTAAAAGTTCTTCTGCATTGGTCAGTTGCAGCCAAGTCCGGTATCAGCCCATCAGGGTCGAACCGCAAATACATTATCCGAGAAGCATTTTAATATTCTTAACCATCTTTTCAGGCTGCGCCGGTTTAACCATATAAAGGTTAGCCCCCAGGCTCAGGCCGGTCTGAATATCTTTTTCCTGACCTTCAGTCGAGAGCACGATAATCGGAATATCTTTATACGCATCCTGCTCACGGACTGTTTTAATGTAAGTAAACCCGTCCATTCTCGGCATGTTTACATCGGAAATAATTAGATCAACTTTGTCCAGACTGTAAAGCTTTTCAAGGCCGTCCAACCCATCTTCCGCGGTAGTTACCTTGAACCCTTCTTTTTTCATGATGAAGGCGACGAGGTTCCTTACAGTCTTTGAATCGTCAACTATCAGAATATGTTTAGGCATTTCCCTCTCCTTCACTCTTTAAAATTTGTTCCACCAGCCGATCCACGGAAAGAACATTGACCAGTTTTTCACCATTTTTATAAAGACCGAGCAGAAAATCAGAGCTCACACCCACCTCTGATTCCACCCCCCAGACCATATCTTTACTGTCCGCGCGATACATGGTCCTGACTGCGCTGATGGCCAAACCTATCTGCAACCCTTTATGTCTGCAAATAACCACAAACTTATCATGGATACCCATTCCGTCATGCAAAAGAAATCTCAAATCAAGCACCGGAGTGACCCGGCCTCTAAGATTGATAATGCCCTGCATGAAACGGGGAGCCGCAGGCAGGAGAGTCACAGGAACTTTCCTGACCACCTCTTGAATTACCATAATCGGCAATCCGTACTCCCTGTCCCCGACAACAAAACTAACGAGCTGGATCTCATCCTCGTCCTTGAGTTTTTCCTCAAAGTCTGCGGAGCTTCCTTCTCCTCCGTAATCGTCAACAGGGCCGGCCCCGAATCCGGGAAGAGCCGCATCACCGCGGGGATCAACCCTCTCAAGACTGTTAAATGCTGCCTGCCCGCCGATGCCCATATACTTATCCATGAAAGCTTCTTCGGCATCAGTATATCCATCGGCCTGCTTTTCTTCGCTGGGCAGATTCACATTTTCAACAAAATATTCTTCAGGCGTCTTCATTTCTGACTATCTCTCTTGCCAACTGCATATATTCCTGAGCGCCTCGCGTTTTGGGATCAATATCAAAAATGATCTTTCCGCTGGCACAGGCCTCTCTGAACTTGGTATCCATATGGATAACTGAGCTGAAGACCTTGTCCCCCAACTTTCTCCTGATCAGATTCAAAATCTTCCTGCATGCCCCCGCCCTGCCGTCATACATAGTTGGCAAAGCCCTGAATTTGACCGGGCTTGGAAGCACTTTATTCAAAATCTTAATCGTATCAAAGAGCAACCGGATACCGTAAAGAGCCAAAAAGTCAGTCTGAATAGGGATCAAAACTGTATCCGCAGCCACAATGGCGTTAACCAGCAGCACTCCCACATGGGGCGGACAGTCGATGAGTATGTAATCATAATACTCTTTTATCTCATCCAATGAATTGGAGAGGACCATCCCCTTATTCTTCCTGTCTTTAAGATCAACCTCCAGCTCGGATAACCGAATGCTGGCCGGAACAAAGTCAAAGCCCACCCAATCGCGTTTTTTGACTATCTCGCCCCAGAGGCTCTTGAAATCCGCATTATCAAAAAACAGATCATGAGCCGAGGTGGTGACGGTTTCAGGAAAGTAGGACATGTGGACTGAAGCGTTCGCATGGGGATCAAGGTCGATAACAAGAACTTTTTTTGAAAGTCTGGTTAACGCCTGCCCAAGGGTCAGCGCCGTTGTCGTCTTGCCTACTCCTCCTTTCTGGTTGGCGATAGCGTAAACTTTCGCCAGCGATGCAGTTCCGTCCGACTGCTTTGTATTATTACTTTCCATATCAGCCCGCAGTTTTAAATAAAGTTAACCGCAGACCGGTATTATTCCAGCTTCTGATAAATAATCGCACCCGGATGATGAACCGGTTTGAAAGCCCTGGTAATATTATGCAGGGATTCGGAATGCCCGATTATCAAATAACCGCCGGGGACAAGATTATCGTAGTAAGCATTAATAACCTTTTTCTTCATGGCCTCATCAAAATAGATGATCACGTTTCTGCAAAACACGATTTCAGATCTTTCAACCCGCTTGACCTGCATACGGTCGCTCAGGTTGATCTGGCCGAAACTGACCAACTGTTTGATTGCAGGCTTTACCTTATACTGCTTGCCGTCCTTATCAAAAAACTTTGCAATCTTATCCTTGGGAGTGGTCCGCAATGAATATTCGCTGTAAACAGCACGGCGTGCAGACTTAAGCACTCTTTCGGAAAGGTCATTGGCTGTAATTTTGATATCCCAGCTGCTCAGTTCGGGACCAAGCACGTCATGAATAATCATGGACAATGTGTATGGTTCCTCACCGGTAGAGCAACCGGCAGACCAGATACGCAGACGTTTGCGTCTTTTTTTACGCAACTCGTCCAAAACAGCCGGCAGTACCTTGGTTTGAAAAACCTTCAGTTGAGGCGGGTTACGGTAAAAACTTGTCTCGTTGGTGGTAATGACCTCAAAGAGCTTGTTAAGTTCCGCTTTTTTACCCGGATCATATTGCAAGTAGTAATAATACTCGCCAAAACTCTTGAGGTTAAGCTCCTTCAAACGATTGGCAAGACGGTTTTCAAGCAGATACTTACGGTTACCCGCAATAAAAATACCTGCCTGATCGTAAATAAAATCCCTAAGCTGTGTGAACTCCAGATCGGAGATCTTCAGCTCTTTCCGCAGCGATATTGTCTTTGAAAACAGAGAAGACATCTAGTCTCCTTCTCCTTGCTCTTCCTGAATTCTCAAAATAGCTTCTTCGGCAGCCTGAATAACCTCGGGATCGGAATCGGAATTGGACGCTTCCAGAAGAGCCTGAAACGCCATAGTTCCGCCGATGGCGCCTAATACTTCAATCACTTTAAGGACCACAAGCTTATGTGGAGAATCCAACATAGTTATAAGTTGAGGCAATGCACTTTCTTCACGATGATCGCCGAGGGCTTCCGCAGCTCTTATCTGCACCCAGTCGTCGTCATCCTGAAGAGCCTGTATAATGTAGGGAATAGCTTCTTCTGTGTAGCAACTTCCCAGAAGTTCGATCACAGTCAAGCGCACATCGCGATTTTCATCATGCAATCTTGAAAAAATAAGGGACATGCTTTCGGGGTCCGAGTAACAATCATGCAATGCTTCAAGAGCGATTTTCCTGATATCAGGAACCTCGTCCTCAAGAGCAATCCTGATCTGTTCAAGATTGCCGTGAGCATCGATTTTACCCATGGCAAAGACCGCCATCAGCCTTTCAATAGGTTCATCACTGCTGAACAGTTCTACGAAACGCTTATTAACATCCTCGCCGCCGATAGCAACACAGGCATTGAGCGCAGCTTCTTTCACGTCATCATACGAATGAGTGAGCAGCCCGAAAATTGCGTCCACAGCCTCAACGTCCTTAAGCTTGCCGCCAAGGAAATTGATGGCCGACTTAAGCATGGAGCCGTCCTGCTCGCTCTCGAGAACATTTTCGAAAAAGTCTTTAGCCTCTTCTCCGGCTGTACCGACAAGAGCTTCAAGAATTCCCCGTTTAATGTCCCGGTCACCGTTCCCAAAAGCATCCATCAGGGCCTTGGAAACTTCCGGACCTTCCAGTCTGGACATCAGTTCTATTACAATTGCCGCTTTCTTGAAATTACCGCTGTTCAGTGCGGCAACCATAGCTTCGTTCATGCCGAGATTTGAAAGATCATCAACAATGATAGCAAGCCGATCACGATCACGATCCGGGTCAAGTTCGCTGGCTAGGTTAAGCACTTCTTCAGTTGCTTTTTCCCCGCCCACGTAACTTAAACCGGAAATAGCGGCGTCCTGCACATCTTCATCTTCGTCTTTAAGGGCAACCAGCATATATTCCCGGAGTTTTTCCCGCTCGTTGGCGGAAAGAAGCTTGAGCGATTTGCCACCAAGAATGCTTACAATAGCCTTAACAATTTTATTACGCAGGGCGGTCGGACTTTTATCCAGATGTCTGAGCAACATGGTAACAGCCTTAATATTACCAACTTCGCCGAGAGCATCCACAATCATGGAAGCCACAAGGTCGGAACTGGAATTCAAAGCCTTAACCAGAGCATCAACTGAGCTGGAATGCTTGATCTTTGCCAAAGCCTCGATCACTGCATACTGCACCCATTCATCGTCCTGCATGGCCTTGTTCAAGCACCGGGCAGCTGCGGGATTGGCAAGATCACCAAGGCTCACCGCAGCCTGATAGCGGACATTAACTTCAGGGTCTTTAAGCAAAGCATCGCACAAAGGCTCAACAGCCATGAAACTGTTGGTGGAGCCCAGAATGTCGGTTGCGAAAATTCTGATATCAGCATCATCGTCATGGACAAGTGCCACCAAAGAAGCAAAATCCTGCGCTCCGACTTCACGCAAGATGTCCATGGAAAGGTTCCTGACCGGGGCATCATCAGATCGCAGCAGGGGTACCACAACCTGAACAGCTCCCTTGCCGCCGATACTGCGTAAAGCCTGATCAGCAGCTTCCTGTAATCCCAGATGGTTGGACTTTAAAAGATCGGCCAGCAGAGGAACGGCATCTGCACATTTCAACTCCCCAGCCTGAAACGCGGCCTCACGGACAACTTCATTGTCGTCGCTTTTAAGTTCATCCAGAACCTTAGAACAATCCGTCATTGCAAGTCCCCATTTTGTTTAAATCCGCAAGACATCTTACGGTTGCTTCAAAAATAAAATTACAGGTAAAGATTGTTGATGATTGCATTTGCCATATCATCAATATCTACGATTTCATCTGCGAGTCCGTCATCCACGATTGCTTTAGGCATACCGTAAACAACACAGGAAGAGTCACTCTGTGCAATAGCCCTGCCGCCTTTGCTTTTAAGATCCCTGATCCCGTCTCGACCGTCATTACCCATACCGGTGAGAATAACTCCGAGAGCTCTGCGTCCGACTGCCTTTGCAACTGACGAAGCAAGCACGTTTGCAGAAGGCTTGTATAGAGCTTCCTTGGGTTCAGGCGTTACAATCAAATCAATCCTGCTGACTTTCTGGTCAATAATCAGATGGGAACCACCGGGAGCAACAAATGCGTGTCCGGGCAGCAGTCTATCCCCGGTTTCGGCTTCTTTGACCTTAAGCTGACTGACTCCATTGAGACGGTTCGCAAAGGGGCCGGTAAAAGCCTTGGGCATATGCTGCGCAATAACGATTCCCGCCGGGAAATCTTTAGGGAGTGAGGAAAGAATTTTCTGAACTGCCGGCGGCCCACCGGTGGAGACACCGATAACAACCACATCACGCTTGGCACGTCCGCGCGGAGTTCTCACCGGGGCGGCAGGTCTGCGTGCGGCAGCAGCAGCCCGCATGCGGGGCACCGGACGCATTTTGCGTCTGGCAACAGTTTTAACTTTTGAAATCAGATCGTTTTCAATTTTGACAATGTCGAGGGAAACTTTTGAAAGCTGCTTGGGGATAAAGTCAACGGCCCCAAGATCCATGGCTTTAAGGGTAGCCTCGGCTCCTTCGGTCGTCAGGGAACTGACCATGAGTACCGGCCGGGGCATTTCCATCATGATATGCCTCAGCGCGGTAAGACCGTCCATCTTGGGCATCTCAATATCAAGGGTAACGACATCCGGATTGTGCTTCCGGATAACCCTTAAACCTTCCTCCCCGTCACGCGCGGTGGCAACCACCTTGATGCCGGGATCCTTCTGCAACATGGTGCTGATAGCTTTACGCATGAAAGCGGAATCATCTACAACTACGACATTTATCACTAACCCGATCTCCTTTCTCTACGGCGTCTGCTCATCTTGGGCTTTAACAGTTTGTATACAAAGACGATTTTTAAAAAAATCCAGCCGTTCAAATAAAAGTGAACCGCAACCGTAGATAAAACTTGGCACAGATGAGTATTTTTGTCCAACAAACTGCCCGAATTTCACTAAAAAATCATACAAATCGATTTTTAGAACGGATTTTAATACTCACACTTTTATCACCTTAAAACATTGGAAGTTTATGTGCAAGAATATAAAAATTCATGCGCGCACTTTTTGAAATTATTTTTTTTCTTAATTTTTTCCTTGCCAAGCGCGTGAGGATTAGATAGTTACCCAATCTCACACGGGATGTGGCTCAGTCTGGTAGAGCGCTGCGTTCGGGACGCAGAGACCGGAGGTTCAAATCCTCTCATCCCGACCAGATAAAATTTAAAAGCCCTTGCAATGGATGTTGCAAGGGCTTTTTTTATTATGCTTCTAAAACATATTGACTAAAGTAAACACAGTTTATAAAAATATCACTATAAACTGTTAACAAATTCATACAATGAGGCAAGTCGATGGACCCCATATTCAATCCCTTTGTTCCAGGAGCAGGCACAACACCTGCAAAACTAGCCGGACGCGATGACCTGCTCGACAAAACCCGCATCACCCTTGCGAGGGTAAAAGCAGGAAGAAACGCAAAAAGTTTCATTATCGTAGGACTTCGGGGAGTTGGAAAAACCGTTCTTCTCAATCAAATATATGAAAAAGCCGAAGAACGAGGTTATCTGGGAACTCAAATAGAAGCACATGAAGACAAAAGCCTTCCCGCATTGCTTATCCCTAAAATCCGACAGTTGCTAATTCGCCTTGACCGGGGAGTAAAAACATCTTCCCTTGCCAAACGAGGACTTGGGGTTCTTGCTGCCTTCACCAACGCCATTAAAATAACTTACGGAGATGTAGAAATAGGATTATCCATTGACCCAGAACTCGGCTCAGCCGACAGCGGTGATCTCGAAGTTGATCTGGCAGACCTCTTTGAAGCCGTTGGTCGGGCAGCACAAGAAAGAGAGACGGCTTTACTCCTTTCAATAGACGAACTGCAATACATCAAAGAAGCTGAGATGAGTGCTCTCATAATGGCGATGCACAGAGTTGCCCAACGCGGACTCCCTTTAATTCTCATAGGCGGGGGATTGCCCCAGCTGGTGGGACAGGCTGGACGTTCCAAGTCTTATGCAGAAAGACTTTTTGACTACCCTGAAATCGGTGCTTTGAACAACAAAGACGCAGCCCTTGCAATCCGAGAGCCAATCAAAGAAGAAGGAGCAGATATAACGAAAAAGGCACTGGAAGATATATACTCATTAACCAAAGGGTATCCATATTTCCTCCAGACATGGGGCCACTATGCATGGAACGAAGCTGAAGGTGAAAGCATCACAGCTGATGATGTAAGAAATGCTACCCCCAAAGTAATTAAAAACCTTGACGAAAGCTTCTTCCGGGTAAGATTCGACCGCCTGACTCCGACAGAAAAACAATACCTGTTTGCCATGGCTTCCCTCGGCCCCGGCCCGCACCGTTCAGGAGACATTGCCCGCGTACTAAAAAAAGGAGTACAAAACGTTGCTCCATTCCGTAGCGCGCTAATCAAAAAAGGAATGATCTACAGCCCCGCCCACGGGGACAATGCATTTACGGTTCCAATGTTTGATCAGTATTTGAATAGAATTTCTCAAGAGCAATAAATCAAAAAAAGTCCTTGCGGATCTCATTAAGCAAACTTCTTTGGTCAAAATCCTCAGCAGAACAATAGCCTAGATCAATTCCGTCCTCTCGGACCATGTACAGTAGAGTATTTCCAATCATTTCCCAACAACAGGTATTAATGATATAAAAATCCCCAGACACAACACATACATATTCCGGAGAAATTCTATGCGTAAATTTTTACTTATTTTAGCTCTCGTAGTTTCTTTCAGCTTAGGCATGGCAGCCCAAAATCTTATTGCCGGCAACTGGGTATTCCCTAAATATGGAACTCAGGCTCCAACTCTAAGAGGAAACTTTAATCTCGGAGGAATTCCCGGCGGAGTCATCTACACGCTCCCCACTGGCTGGAAAGTACTTGATGCAAGTCCGTCCAGCCGTGGAAATTTATCAGTTCGATTTCAAAAGCTGGAATAATAGTGTCTCGCCCGGAACAAGATTTAAAATTAAAAAGCCCCGCAATTTTCATTGCAAGGGCTTTAGGTAACATCTTCGGTTTTGGATTTTAATTCTTTAATTATTTCTTTTAATGCTTTTTTTACCTCTTTAATAACCTTGTTTTCTTGCTGAGGCTTCCCTTTTTTGAGAAGATGTATGTACACTATCTTCTTTTTTTCAACTGCATAAAAGTAATAAAATCTCAATGCTGAACGAGGAGGCATCTTTAATGCCTTAATTCCAACCCTTATTTTCCTCACAGCCTCTATGGCAAGCCCCGGATAAACATCACCTAATGTAGGATTATCAATTAAGGCCCCTTTAGCTTCAGTCATATCAGATTTAGCTTGCGGATACTTTTTAAAAATCTTTCTTTCCCTAAGAAGATAAGGCTCTAATTCTTCACTAGTTACCATATATCACAAAAGCTCAGACAGTTCAGAAGTTAAATCACGAATTTCAGCATCAGAAAAAAGAGCAACCTCTTCAACAAAATCATCCCACTCTACAAGGGAGTCCATAAGTCCCCCGGATAATCCTCGTAATTTTGGAGCCTTAGATTTTGAACATAAAGAATAAACTTCAGCCAAATTATCTCTTACTGTTTTAACATTATCCAAAAACTCAATTTGACAATTTTCACATTCATCCATCGTTAGTAAAAACTGCCAATGACGAACAGTAAATTTAAGAGCTACCGAACTTAAAAAATTTAAAATATAGCACAATAAAATTATCTGCCACAAACAAAAGAACGTAGCCACTCGAGTTGAAACAACATTAACACAATTAGATGTCGTACCAACCAAATATCTAGTATAGCCAGTAAACCCCCTAATTGGGAAATCGCTAATTGAGCAATTACAAACACTCATAACACACCTCGTGAATAGGCGTTTTAATATCTAATCAAAATAACAATAAGACATAAATACGCCTTGAGCAAGAGATAGCTCATATATTTACATCTCTGTCAAGCCCGCATATTGCGGCATAATCTAAAACGCGAACCGTTCTGTGCACCAATCAAATTAATTAATTATCATTTTTAATAAATACTTATATCCTACAAATTGAACATCCACAGATCAACTAAACCTATATTGCTCAACGTTGACTAGATCCCCCCCCCTGCTCCATCACCCATTGGCGATAAAGCGCGAGGGCCATACAGGTCAGCGGAAGAGCCATTACCAGCCCGAGGAAGCCTAGCAACTGCCCCCAGATGGAGAGCGACAATAAAATCATCCATGGGGATAACCCCATGCTTTCGCCTTGCAAACGCGGGACCAGCACCGCGTCTTGCAACACCTGCACCACCGCAAAAACAGCCCCTACCCCGCCAAGAGCGAGCCAGAAGTTACCGCCTGTTGCCAGCGCATTGACAGCCGCAAGCAAAAAGGCCGGGATCAGCCCGGCTATCTGGAGATAGGGGACCATATTCAGCAGCCCGATGAGCATGCCGAGCAGAATTGCCAGCGGAAGCTTTATGATCAAAAATCCCAGTGAAAACAGGCTCCCGATAATCAGGGCAATGAGTGCCTGTGTGCGGAAATAACGGTTGGTCACGTTGGTGAAGTCATCCACGAATGAAGCGACCTTTTCGCGGTACTTATTGGGAATCTGATCCCGCCATTTACCGAGTTTATCGTAATCAGTGAGCAGAAAGACAAGGTAAAGGATGATCACAAAAACCCCGGCAATAGCACCTATAGTATGTGCCGAACCGCTGACCAGATTCCAGATTCCGGGCAGGGCCTTCTGGGCCGACACCTTGAGCATGTCGGTAAGACCGGATTCACTGAGGAATGAACGCACATTCTCCTGTTTAGCCAGATCGACTATTGTCTGCCAGAGATCTTCCGGTATATACTCCGCCGCTCGCTGAGCCACGGTGGAATCATTTACCAGACTTGCCAGCAGCACCCCGGTCTGTTTCATTTCCACCCCTACTGCACGAACCGCGCGCCAAACAATAAAAGTAGCCGGAACCAACAGCCCCACCAGAGTTGCCAGTACCGCAGCAGTGCGGTTCTTGATGAACCGGGCAGTGAAATTTACCAGCGGATTCAGCAAATAAGCAAGGGTCAGGGCCACGGCAAAGGGAGCCAGCACCGCACTTAAGGTATCAAGCAAGGTTACCGCTACCCAGATGAAACCGGCGGCTAAAAGCAGCCGTATTACGCGGTCAAAAGTATATGGGGTATTGTCGTCCAGCATATTTATCTCCTATTAATTACCACGCCCGTAGCGCAATTCATGCATCCTTTTTCCGGCCCTGCGGATTTCCCCGCCAAGTGCCCGGATATTCCAAATGAATGCTGAAATATTATTACGTCGTTCCAACGGCACTTCTTCGAAATCACCCCGGATGCGGGCATCTCCCACTGCTGCCATGAAGTTATCGATAGCCTTATCAAAATCAGGTTCATCAGGGCAATCCTCCGGGGTCAATGAATAGCATTCCAGCCATTTATAATAATCAGCGGCAGCACCGAGAATTTCCGCCATTCCATCAGCAATGGACGGCAGCGGACCGCCGTACCCCCTGCGGATGATCGTCGCCATGGTCATGAGCAAACTGTGCATACGGGTAAAGGTGCGGATCAGCCGGGTCAACTCATCACGTTGCCAGCCCTGCAAACCCGGCTCGGCAGCTGCCTCACGAAACGACTCAGCACAGGTGTCGAGCATGGTGGAAGCTTGAATTCTGCTTTCAACAATTTCAGCCTCACTTACCCCGCCACGCAGGTAGGATTCGGATAGAATCTTGAAATGTGCGGACTGCAATTCCACCAGATTAGCCATCTTCGCCCGCAGATTCTTGCGAGCCATATTGGGCCAGACCCCGAACGATGCAGCAATGCCGATGGCTATACCCAGCACGGTATCCAAAATTCGCTCAATCCCGAACTGCCAGCCGTCGGTAAAGAGCACGCCCAGCAGTAAAATTACGCCAACAGTCAGGCAACCGGAGAAAAAAGTATAGCTGAAGACCCGCACAAGAATCATCAGAAAAAATGATAAGACAATCAACCCAGCAAGTACCGAGGTAGCTGGCTCCAAAAACAAAATCCCCACGCCGAGAGCCGCACCGATGACCGTTCCCCAAAGCCGTTTCCAGCCGATACGTAAAGTCCCGCCCACTGAAGGGCGCATGATCACAATCACACTGATGGGCAGCCAGACCGCATGCCGAAGTTCCAGGAAACGGGCAGCCACAATGGCAAAAGTAATCGCTATAGCTGCCTTGAGAGCATGGCGAAATGGCACAGAATCCCAGCGGAATTCCTTTTTAATTGTGGCAAGCTCATCAGCGAACACTGCAAGCCCCTCCTTTGCAACAGAGCTTGCTCATCTCGGCAAACTCCATGCTCAAGTTGCGCAAACCGTAAATTGCGCCCCATGCCTCAAGAAATTCATCACGCAATCCTTCGTCACGCTTGTAAGCTCCCAAACGAAGCAGCTCTCCTTCAAGTTCAGCGATCCCTTCATCAATGTCTTGCAGATCAACACCCCCCGAACCTGTAGAAAGGCTTGCCGCCAGCACATCAAAAACAATTGAACTTCGTCCTGCTATATCGCTGAACTTGAAACGCATATCCGAGAATACGGCACTGTGCTCAGCAAACTGACGGCTGTTTGCCAGCCCGACCACAGCCTCAATCATCCGCACCAGCAGTGCGTATAATGCAGATGGTCCCTCATAGCTGCCCAACTCCTTGACCGGGTCCACATTCATGGCTTCCATGAATCTACGGTAGCGGCGCACGGATTCCACAGACCGCTCATGGATTTCGGAAATTTCCTTCAAATCAGGACGGCTGCCAGTAGATGATGCAACTGCGCGAAAATAATCGCCGATATCAGTTAACGCCACCGCCCCTGCTCTGGTCAGTACTTTCTCAGGTTTCATAGGCCAGAGATAAAAGATAAACAGATAGGATACCGTGGCACCAAAAAGGACCGCCCCGGACCGCTCCAGACCGATAAGCAGTGTTGCCGGCGAGGTAAGTGCCAGCAAATTGACAATAAGTGTCCCAATAGCAGCAGTGGCAGCAGCCACCCCCAGCACCGGGACAAAAAAAACAGCAAAGGCGAGTAGAAACAAATAAATTTCCAGCAGGTACGGATAATTGCCGATCAGGGTTGAAACAGGCACAAGACAAATCACCGCAAGTGCCAGCCAGCGGGCCACAGCCTTGCGTTTAGCAAGTGTACTACCTGCCCGAAAAACAACCACCACCATGGAACCGTAAACGGACCATTGCAAAAACTTATTACTCATGCCCACAAGATAAGCGAGCAGCAAAGCCACCAGACATGCGCAGATTGATTTGGCTGCATATTTGGTCATGAACAGACCCGGATCAACCGGCCTGATAAATATTCTATAAAATTCCGAAATTATTTTCATATGTTATAACATGCCTCCGGCGGCCCTGCCGGGGGCCTTAAACCCTTTTGCAAAAGGGTTTAAGAATCCCAAAACCTTTTATTATGGCTTCGCCGCTGATCGCGCTTAATAGTCAGATATAAATCTTAAAAATCAATTCTTTTATTATTATCTGCATATAGCGCGGGGAGACATCATAATAAAGTAATATTTTACTACTTGGCTGCGAGTTTGATTATCTCGCGGCAGAATGCGGGCAGATCGTCCGGCTTGCGGGATGAGACCTGATTGCGATCCACCACCACTTCTTCGTCAACCCATGTAGCACCAGCATTCTCAAGATCATCTTTAATACCGGGAGTGGATGTGCATTTGTAGCCCTGCATAATCTTGGCGGAAATAGGAATCCATCCCCCATGGCATATGTGGGCCACAACCTTTCCGGCCTCGTTAATCTCACGAGTAAGCTCGAGCACTTTGGGATCACGACGCAATTTATCAGGGGCAAACCCTCCCGCAATGACCAGCAGGTCAAAATCAGCAGCGTTCATGTCTTCAATGGCAGCGGTAGAGCGGAAAGGATAACCATTCTTGCCCGTATACACTTCGCCATATTCCGGCCCGGCAACAACCACTTCCGCGCCTTCCTCAATCAAACGATAGTAAGGATAAAGAAGTTCCATATCCTCAAAAACATTGTCGATAAACATCAAAACACGTTGGCCGCTAAGTTTCATGAAATACTCCTTGGGATTCAAATTTATCTAAACTGACACTCATCAAATAGCACAAAACAAAATAAAAAAGACCGCAATATCGTGAAAGATATTACGGTCTCCAAACAGATCTATTTAAAATTTACTTACAGCAACTTATCCATAAATTCTTTAATTCTAGGATGCCGTGTCTCGGCAGAGAAGAATTCTTTGGGAGTTCCCTTAGCGATAAAATCCCCGGTCTCCATAAAGATTACGGTATCAGCAACCTCACGGGCAAATCCCATGTTGTGGGTAACGATAACCATGGTCATACCGTCGTCGGCAAGTGAACGGATGGTATCGAAAACCTCACCGACCAGTTCCGGGTCAAGAGCTGAAGTAGGCTCGTCAAAAAGCATCATCTTCGGTTTCATAGCCAAGGCGCGGGCAATTGCCACACGCTGCTTCTGCCCACCGGACAGGGTCACCGGAAAAACGGTAGAGCGGTCTGAAAGGCCGACCTTTTCCAGCATCTGAAGTGCAACCTCTCGGGCTTCATCCTTGGACTTACCAAGCACGGTAACCTGCCCTTCCATGACATTCTGAAGAACTGTCATGTGCGGAAAAAGGTTGAACTGCTGAAAGACCATACCGATCTCGGAACGCAGGGCGCAGAGATTCTTCTGAGAGTCAAGCACCGGATTGCCATCTTTGTAGATGTATCCGCAGGGCTTGCCTTCGAACTGAATTTCCCCGGAATCAATAGTTTCTAGGAAGTTCATGGTCCGCAGCAGGGTGGATTTACCGGACCCGCTGGGACCGACGATAACCACTTTTTCGCCACGGCTGATCTTAAGGTCGATATTGTTGACCGCAGTCAGCTCACCGAATCGCTTGACGACTTTTTTAAGTTCTAAAATTGTTTCCATTTAACGCCTCTCGTATACCCCGACCTTGTATTCGATTTTCTCAAAAACGAAGGTAAATACGGAGGTAAAAATAAGATAAATAACAGCAGCCATCACCAGTACAGTCACGTTGAAATATGCGTTGAACATCTGGTCCGCAGCGCGCATGAGTTCGACCATGGCGATGGTGGAAACCAGCGCAGTATCTTTGATCAGCGCGATGAATTCATTAGCAATAGGCGGAATGATCCGCTTGTATGTCTGCGGGATGATGACCCGGCGCATAGTCTGCCCGTAGGTCATGCCGATAGCTTTTGCAGCTTCGGTCTGCCCGTCATCAATGGACTCGATACCGGCCCTGATAATCTCAGCAAGATACGCGGAATAGTTGATCCCCAGACCGATAAGTGCCGCAGCAAGCGGGGAAAGAGTAATGCCGATAGCAGGCAACCCGTAGTAGATGAAAAAAAGCTGCAACAGAAGCGGGGTTCCACGGAAAAACCAAATGATGAACCAGCTGATAAACGTGAACGGCTGCATACGGCTGATCTTGCCAAGGGCGATAAACAAACCGCCGATGGGTGAAACGATCATGGTAAAGAAAACCAGCACGAGTGTCATGGACGCGCCCTTGAGCAAATTGGGCATGAACCGCTTACAGTCCTCAACAGCCTTTTCCCATTCCGGCTTGGTCTCACGGTCAAGGGAAGTCAGGAAATTTTGTGCTTCTACGTTGTCGGGATAAACAGCGACAACCTGCTCTGCAAATTCGCGGGCCTTGCCCGGATCTTTCATGGAATAGCTGATACGCGCAAGCTGCATGCGGGAATAGACAAACTGCCCGTCATCCCCGTCAGAACCGGGGGCGGGAACCTGCTTGAATAAAGACTGAGCCTGATCAATCTTCCCTACTGTCAGGGCATCGCGGGCCTGCTTGAGCAGAGCGTCAGCGTCCACACTGGCTGTGGAAACAGCCGGAAAAATCAGAAGTGCAAACAGCAGAAAGAGCGAGGCAAATGCCCCGCTCTTTCCGAGTTTATTTGTAATACTAATCATTTCTTACCATTTAGCGGGGTTGGTGACATCTTCACCGAACCATTTGCGGGAGATTTTACCCATGGTGCCGTCAGCGATCATAGCGTCGATGGTTTTCTGTACAGCTGCGCGCAGAGAATCTTCGCCCTGACGGAAAGCAATACCGAAAGCTTCACTGGTGATGTAACCGGGAAGCGCAACGTATTTACCGGGACGCTGAGCCATGGAGTAGCGGCCTGCGATGTTATCTACAACAACACCGTCAAGACGACCGGATTCGAGGTCAAGCAGAGCTTTAACGTTGGTGTCGTACTCGCGAATTTCCTTGGGTGCGGGCTTGAGGGATTTTGCAGCCTCAAGAGCGGGGGAACCTTTCTGTACGCCGACAACTTTACCGCCGAGGTCTTTATGAGCCTTGATGGACTTGTTGCCCATAGCGATAACAGCGATCTGACCATCCATAATGTAAGGCTTGGAAAAAGAAACTGCTTTCTGGCGTTCGGGGGTAATGGTCATACCGTTCCAGATACAGTCAAATTTTTTGGCGTTCAGGGAGTGGATAACGCCGGACCATGCAGTGGGCTGCCATACAATTTTGAAACCAAGACGTTTACCGACTTCTTCAGCTGCGTCCACGTCAAAGCCAACGAGTTTACCGTCATCCTGACGGAAACCCATGGGAGCGAAAGTGTCATCAAGACCGATAGCGAGTTTGCCTGCTTTCTGTACTCTTTCGAGGGAACCGTCACCTGCCATTGCGGTGGTTGCGAATGCCAGCATCATTGCAACCATGAGAATTACTAATACCCTTTTCATGCGTCACTCCTAAAAAGAAAATGTAAAATTCCGCTTCTGTAACATTTATAAAAGGCATTGCGGAAAACGCTTCCATCCTGCCTTTTAAAATTAGAAGCGATGAACGGAATAGCTCATGAAGCGCGAACTTGCAAGACTGTATCTCCTCAAAAACGGAACTTACACCTCCTTTTTTGTCAAAAATGTGAGGATCATGCCAAAAAACAGGGCAATAAAAGGCCGCATATTCCGGTTATTACAAATACAACATCTTTTGTACTTTCCAACAGCAAAGCGGTTGCTAATCTTTTCAGCCATGTGTTAACCTCAAATTAACTGATATTCCCACCTGTTCTAACAAGGAGAGAGCACATGCCAAACCTTACTTCGTGGGGAAGCCGGGAACTGGACAGATTAAAAACCGATATGGACAGGCTGTTCAACAGCCTCTGCCATGACTACGGCATCCCTTCCGTATGCGGAATCATCGACTGCACACCGCAGACTAATATGCACGAAGATGGTGAGTCGCTTGAAGTAAGCACTACCATGCCCGGATTCCACGCCGAAGACCTTGAAGTAAAAGTGACTGAAACTTCCATGACCATTGCCGGAAAAAAGAATGTAACCTTTGAAGGCGGCCTTCAGTCCAGCCATTTCAAAAAAACAGTCCCCCTGCCATGCAGAGTGGACCCGGACAATGTAACCGCGACGTTCAAAGACGGAGTACTTAAAATCGTCCTTCACAAATGCGTCATCAAGCCTCAAAAAATTATTTCCATAACCGCTGAATAGTCATCAACCCGGAGACTGCCATGACCAGCATCCTGAAAGACAGAGAACTGCCGCTTGAAAAACTGAGATGGACCCTTGACCCGGAAGAACTGCCCTTCAACACCACAGAAGATCTTGACCATGAGGATGAAATTATCGGCCAGTGCCGGGGTGTTGAGGCCTTTCGCTTCGGTATGGGTATGGGCCTCAAGGGATACAACATTTTTGTGACCGGACCCGCCAACACAGGCAAACAGGCCACAGTAAAGAAAATGCTTACCGAGCTTTCAAAGTCTGACAAAAGCCCGGACGACATACTTTACGTCAACAATTTCAAATCAACTGAATCGCCTATCCTGATCCGCATGCCTGCCGGTGAAGGCGGTACATTCAAAAAAAATCTCCACGACTTTCTGGAAGGCATCAAGCGGGAAGTTCCGCAGCTATTCGAAAGTCAGGAATACATGGCCCGCAAAAATGAAATCATTGAGATGCACGAAAAGCAGACCCGTGAATTCTTTCAGGGCATAGAAGAAAAGGTCAAGGATTCAGGGTTGGTTATCGTAAATATGCAGATGGGCCAGTACCAGAGGCCTGACGTGGTTCCGCTGGTGGACGGAGAACCCCTGCGCATGATCCAGCTGGAGGAAAAGGTTGAAAAAGGCCGTTTCCCCCGCGAGGAATTTGACAGGCTTAAAGAGAAGCAAAAAGAACTAAAAGAAGAAATTGATAACATTCTCGCACAGGTCCGCAAACTTCAGAAGGAAGTAAAGAAAAAGAGCGACGACGTGGACAAGCTCATGTTCATGACTCTCGCACAGGATCTGATCAGCCCCCTGCAAGAAAAATATACTGACGAAAAAATACTTAAATACTTTGACGCCATGCTCGAAAACATGAGCGACGACCTTGACTCGCTACGCATGATCGGCAAAAAACCGCAGGCTGGGGAAGGCGGAATGATGTTCATGCCTCCGCAGGCGGACGCTATTCTGCATCCTTATAAGGTAAACCTGCTGGTAGACAACACCGAGCAGGACAGCCCGCCGGTAATCTTTGAATCCTACCCCACCTACCGCAACCTGTTCGGCTCCATTGAAAGGGTCATGGACAGGCACGGAGGCTGGCGCACGGACTTCACCAAGATCAAAGCCGGTTCTTTTATCAAGGCCAACGGCGGATATCTGGTCATCAACCTTATGGACGCCATTGTGGAACCGGGAGTCTGGCCGACCCTGAAACGGTCCCTGAAAACAGAAAAAATCGAAATCCAGACCTTCGACCCCTACTATTTCATATCTTCCACCGGACTGAAGCCGGAACCCATTGATATGGATGTGAAGGTGGTTGTTCTGGGCGAACCTTACCTCTACCAGCTGCTGCGCCATTACGATCCTGATGTTCCTAAAATCTTCAAGGTCCGCGCGGACTTTGAAACTTCCATGGACCGCGACGTGGACGCCATTAACTCCGTATCCAACTTCATCAGCCGCATGGTGGATAAAGACGAGCTGATGCCTTTCGACCGCAGCGGTGTGGCCGCCATGATCGAACAGGCTGTGCGCATGTCCGGGCGGCAGGAAAAAATATCCACCGCCTTCCCTCTGCTGGCAGACCTGCTCGGCGAAGCAAGTTACTACGCAGCGCGCAACGGTTCTACAGCAGTAGAAGCGAAACATGTGGATCAGGCTCTTGATGCTCACCGCAAACGTTCGAATCAGACCGAAGAACGGCTACAGGAAATGATCGACCGCGGCAGCATCTACGTTGACACCGACGGTACGGTTATCGGGCAGGTCAACGGTCTGGCAGTCTATTCCATGGGTGATTACTCTTTCGGCAAGCCTTCACGCATAACCGCAGTAACTGCCATGGGTAAAGGCGGCATCATTAACATTGAGCGCGAGGCCGACATGTCCGGCCCGACCCATAACAAGGGTATATTTATCCTTTCCGGTTTTCTGCGCCGCCAGTTCGCGCAGGACAAACCGCTCTCGCTGACCGCAAGTATCGCCTTTGAGCAATCCTACGGCGGCATTGACGGCGACTCAGCTTCATCCACCGAACTATACGCCCTGCTTTCATCCCTTGCAGAAGTGCCCATCCGGCAGGACATTGCTGTGACCGGATCGGTCAACCAAAAAGGAGAGGTCCAGCCCATCGGCGGCGTAAACCAGAAAGTGGAAGGATTCTATCTCTGCTGCAAGCATGCCGGACTGACTGGAAATCAGGGTGTCATGATCCCCGAACCCAACGTCAAAGATCTCATGCTGCGCAAGGAAGTTGTGGAAGCTGTGCGCGAAGGGAAATTCCATATCTGGTCGGTGGAAAACATTGAGCAGGGAATTGAAATCCTTACCGGACAGCCCGCAGGAGAAACGAACGACGAAGGTAAGTTTCCTGAAGAATCCATCTACGGAAAAGTGGATGCAAGACTCACTGATCTGGCAGAAGGACTGAAGAACTTCGGCGGCGGGGATGATGAGAAGGATGAAAAGAAAAAGGAGAGCGGCGGTAGTTGCGGATGCGGAAAATAAAGATGCCTCCGGCGGCTGGGGAAGGGGAACTTTTCCAAAAGTTCCCCTTCCCCAGACCCCATCCCCTCAAAACTTTTCAGTACGCTTCGCGTATAGTGCGATAAGACGAATTTCAAATTAAGAACCCGGCAATATCTTCGAGAATATTGCCGGGTATTTTAATTTGGATTTGTGGACTGGGATTTACGAATTGCGCAACTCCTCAATAAGCCCACTCAACTGTTCTCCAAGTCGCATCAACTCTTCAACCGCTGTGGCTGATTCACGCATTGCCTGCGCATTATCGTTTGCAATAAGATTTACTTCCTCAATGCCACGGTTAATCTGTTCACTGGCGGCAGACTGCTCTTCAGAGGCAGTTGCAATGCTGCGAACCTGTTCGGAAGTAGTCTCAACAATTTCGACAATCTCCTCAAGACTTTCACCGGCTCTGCCCGCCAATTCAGTACTGGAGCCGACCATCTCTGCAGCACTCCCCATCTTATCAATATTCCTGCGTGTTTCAGACTGAATGGAATGTACGGCTTGCCCTACTTCCTGCGTAGCCTGCATGGTCTTCTCAGCAAGTTTTCGAACCTCATCAGCAACTACGGCAAACCCTCGCCCGGCATCGCCTGCTCGCGCAGCCTCAATGGCAGCGTTCAAGGCCAACAGGTTGGTCTGGTCAGCAATATCGGTAATGACGGTAATCACTTGCGAGATGCCATCTGCATGCCCACCAAGCACATCAAGACCGGCAACCATTTCTTCCGTATGCTGATTTACTTCCGATATAGCGGAAACCACATTAGCAACAATTTTACCACCGTCTTCCGCTTTGGATTTTGCATCCAGAGCACTATCAGACGCATCTCCGGCGTTACGGGCAACTTCCAACACACTGGCATTCATCTGCTCCATGGCAGTAGCGGATTCGGAAGTACGTTCACGCTGAGTTTCTGACCCGCGACTGGACTCATCAATCTGGGCAGTTAATTCCTGAGTAGCACTGGAAACCTGTGAAACAATACCGGAAAGCCTTTCCGCAGCCTGTAGCATACCTTCACGTTTAGCATTTTCAGCCTCTGCACGAGCTTCGTCAGCCTCGCTAAGGGCAATTTGAGCCTTGTCAGTTTGCTCCTGAGCCTCTTTAGCCATTGTTTCGGATTTGGATATATTATCAACAAGAGAAGTAAGCATATCCCGCAACGAGATATTCAAATCATGCAACTCACCGCCGAACATTGATTCGTCAAGACGGACATCAAAATTACCCTTGGCAACATCCTGCGCTGCTTCAGTAATAACCCCGATAGGCTTAGATATGGATCTGGCAATAAAAAAGATGGCCAGTAAAACCAGAATAAAAGCGACAATACCAATAACAATAAGATCCTTGGTTAAACTTTGTGAACTAGCCAGGATCTTATCCATGGGAGCACTGACCGCAAGATACCAACGCTGTCCTATTCCGGGAAATTCCACCGGAACATACTGCACCATGGACATAAGTCCGGTTGCAGCGGCCTTGCGGAATTCAAGAAACGGCTCCCCGGCTTCAGTCGCCCTTTTTAAAGCCGCTTCATCCTGAAATGTTGCAACGTCGTAAATATTTTTATCCAAAAAATCTTTCTTTGGATGGTAGATAAAGTCCCCGTCCGGGTTCATGAGCCATGCATATCCGGTTTCATAAGGGCGGATCTTGGATACGAGTCCCATAACATTAGTTATAGGTAAATCAACACAGACAACCCCCTGAAAAACACCGCCAGCTATAATTGGCGAGCAGATACTGATCATGGTTACGTCTTTCCCGCCAACATTATATGAATAGGGATCGGTGATAAATGTGCATCGGAGTTGCTTGGGTTTCAGGTAGTAGTCGCCGTCACCCGGTACATCATACCCTACCAGCGGGTCCACTTTAATACTACCGCCATCCCTGTAAATATATGGAACAAAACGCCCGCTTTCATCATGGTTGGGTGTTCCGGCAAATTCCGCATCCCGCCCATCAAAAGCATCAGGCTCCCAACCAACGCAGGCTCCTACAAATTCGGGATTAGCAGAAACAAAACCCTTAAGCATGGAAATCACACCATCACGGCCCATACTTTTGTCATCTGCTTTCATTCCGGCAAATGCTTCAGCAAATCCCTCAGCTTGATTCTGTGCCTTTGCCACATAGGCAAGCACCTTTTCCCCGTAAGTTCCGGCAAGTCCGTACAGCTCCCTTTCGGCAACATCTTCGATAGCATCGGAACTTTTATAAGTCGCCACGACTTCAATGCTTACAAGCGCAATCAACAGTAATGCAGCCACAGGCAACAAAATTTTGTAAAGCATTTTAAGATTCTTAAACCAGCCCATCAGTCCCTCCTGAAATTACTTTTACCCTGAGAACAAATAACAGAATATCACAGGCTACGTTACAGCAAAGAAGATAACATGTCACAACAAAAGGCTTACATAACTCAAAAAAAACGCCCCGTTCCTAAGGAACGAGGCGTAAGCATTTAAAAGCAACCCGCAAATGTCATTCTACTTAAAGCAACTTACAACACCGAAGAAATTCCCTTCACCTTCTTCAAAGCAACAGTCAGCACCCAGCAGGCCGCAGTAGAACCGACCAGCAGGATGGGAGCCTTGATGAACGGAGAAGCATCCATGCCCAGCAGGTAATAAGCCCCATAATAGACCGCAAGTGAATGGAAAAGATAAAGCCCGTATGAACTGGCGGAAAAAGACTTCCAGAACGGGTTGGAGCTGTTTACAAAACGCTTAAACAAAGCGATCCCGATCATGAGCGTGCTGTAGGCAAGAATGTTGAAACCGAGGGCATTGCCGAGCTGGACAGGCAGTTCGGTACCTCTGGTAGCCATCATTCCTTTAAAAGTAAGATAAACAACAGCTGAAACAACACACACAATAAGCCAGGGCAGCAGTTTCGGGGTGTAGCCCTGCCGGGTAAACCAGTTCCGCTTCCAGGCCAGAATTCCAAGCCAGAAATAAAGCAAGTAGACGAAAAACCTCAGAGGTTGAAAAACGATCAGGTAATAGTCGGTTATCCATGTATCCACGGGGAAGAACTGATTCATGCCCAGAAAAATACCGGCAGTCAGCGTGATGAACAGAAGCGGAAGCAAGGGAGAAGGATTGCGGCTGATCCTCGGCGGACTTTGCAGGCTGGGAAACAGTTTATAGCAACCGCTGAGAATCAGATAAAACAGGGCCAGCAGCCCGAGAAACCAGAACACAGACTGGCTGTACATGGTCGTCCAGAACGGCCCGGCCCAGAACTCCATAAAGGCGGGAGCCTTACCTCTAGAGAGCAGGATCATGTACATGGCCGGAGGAGAGAGAAAAAGCACCCCCAGCACCCACGGAATAATAATCCGCCTGAATTTAGCGGACCAGAATCCGCTCAGCCCGTGCTTTTGCAAAGACGGCAGCCCGAAATACCCGGCCAGAAAAAACATTATGGCCATAATGGGCACATCAATGAGCATTACAGCATAAGTAAAAAACATGCTCTGCTGCGGATCAACAACAAACCACCATTGCGGTGCGAATTTCATATAGCAAAGGGATACATGCAGTACCACCACCATAAAGATGGTCACAGCGCGCAGATTATCAAGAAAGAACATCCGCTGATTCATAATGGGAAAACCTCTTAACTAAACGATTGTATAAGATACCTCTGAATATTCTCCTGTTAATCCCAAGTCAAACACTATCAGTCGAGGGACTACTCACCCACTACAAAAAAAAGGCCGGGAATTACCCCGACCTTTTCATAAGACTTATAAACTCAAGCTCTATGCTCTGCGCAACTCTTCGATAAGCTCGGAAAGCTGCTCACCCAGATGCATAAGCTCTTCCACAGCAGTGGATGATTCACGCATGGCCTGTGCGTTGTCATTGGCAATGAGGTTAACCTCTTCAATGCCCCTGTTAATCTGCTCGCTGGCGGCGGACTGTTCTTCAGAAGCAGTGGCGATACTGCGCACCTGCCCTGCGGTTTCTTCAACAATCTCCACAATATCCTTAAGCGCGTCCCCGGCCTTGTTGGCGGAGTCGGTACTTGCGGAAACTTCAGCCGCAGCCTTGGTCATACCGTCAATGTTCTCGCGGGTTCCGCTCTGAATGGCGGAAATAAAATCCCCTACTTCTTTGGTGGCATCCATGGTTTTTTCAGCCAGCTTGCGAACTTCATCAGCAACAACTGCAAATCCGCGTCCGGCATCACCGGCTCTGGCAGCTTCAATGGCAGCGTTCAAGGCCAGCAGGTTGGTCTGGTCAGCGATGTCGGTGATCACGTTCATGATCTTGCCGATTCCGTCAGCCTGCTCACCGAGCACGCCGAGACCTTTTTCCATTTCAACAGTCATGCCCTGAACCCGGTTAATCCGCTCCACAACGTCATTGACGATATTTCCGCCATTCTCGGCCTCAGAACGGGCGTTATCAGCGGAGTCAGCTGCTTCAGCGGCATTGCGGGCAACTTCCATAACACTGGCATTCATCTGTTCCATGGCGGTTGCAGATTCAGCAGTGCGTTCACGCTGGGTTTCAGAACCACGGCTTGATTCATCAATCTGGGCGGTAAGCTCCTGACTTGCACTGGCCACCTGAGAAACAATGCCTGCAAGCTGATCAGCAGCGTGGAGCATCCCTTCTCGTTTGGCATTTTCAGCTTCAGAGCGGGCTTCGTCCGCCTCTTTAAGAGCTACCTGAGCTTTATCAGTCTGGTCTTTGGCTTCCTCGGCCATTTTTTCAGCCTTGGAAATATTTTCCACCAGCCCGTTCAGCATAGCCCGTAAAGCCGAATGTAAATCTTTGAGCTCACCACCGAATTTGGAACCGTCAAGGCGGACTTTGAAGTTACCTTCAGCAACTTCCATAGCCGCACCGGCCATAATTCCGATAGGCTTAGAAATAGAACGGGCAACAAAGAAAATTGCGATCATGACCAGAACGAGGGCAACCCCGCCCATGGCCAGCAGATCAAAAGTAAGAGTGTGCGCATCTGCAAGAATTTTGTTCATGGGCGCACTCACGGCAAGGTACCAACGTTGTCCGCTATCCTTGAATTCAATTGGAATATACTGAACCATGGACCGCTCGCCGTTTGCAGCTGCAATACGCACTTCAAAGAAAGGCTCACCGTCATCCATTGCTCTTCTGAGTCCAGCTTCATCATCGAATTCAGCAGTATCAAAAATATTCTTTCCGATACGCTCGTCAGTGGGATGGTAAATGTAATCACCATTAGGCATCATCAACCACGCATAACCGGTTCCGTAAGGACGGATTCCGGAAACCAGATCACTGATATTGGTGATAGGCATATCCACGCAGACAACACCGAGAGGCCGCCCGTCAAGCATGATCGGCGCACCGATGGTAGTCAGCATGAGCCGTTTGCCGTCAACATCATAAGGATAAGGCGGAGTAATATACGGCCTGCGTCTTTCAATAGGCTTTAGGTAATAATCACCGTCTCCGGGCACAAAATATTCAGCAAGGGGCACAACCTCTATTCCGCCTCCGGCCCTGTAAACGTAGGGAATGTGCCGTCCGGTCTTGTCGTGCAATTCCGTATTGGCATATTCAGCATCGCTGCCGTCAAAAGCATTTGGCTCCCAAGCATTACTGCCGCCGATAAAATTATCGTCGCCTTTAACCAGCCCGACGAGCATGGATATAGCGTCAGATCGGCTCAGTTCTATCTTTTCACGCCTGAACTGAGCAAAAGTACTGGCAAGTCCCTGAGCCTGACCCTGTGCATGGGTCATAAAATTAAGGATCTGCCCGCTATATTCTCCCGCAAGGGCGGAAATTTCTTTTCGTGCAACCTTTTCAATAGCTTTTGAACTGCTGACAGTCGCAAAATACTCCATACTACCCAAAGTCAACAGGAGCAAAGCTCCCACCGGCAGCATGATCTTGTACATCATTCTTAAATTTTTAAACCATTTCATCTCGGCACCACCTTAATTAGAGTTATAAATGATCCCCTCACTACAACCCTGTCGCGCTAGTTATTTTCATTTTCGCTATGTGTCAATATTGACGTTTAATGGTAATAGAATAGCACTGAGATATGTTTTCATCAGAATTTTAAATAAACTTACATGTAATTCTTAAACTTTACCCATATTCAGATCTGATCTATTCTCTACCCAAGAACAATTTAAGGAAAAATAATGAAATTAAAAAAAATCGCCATCGTCGCGGCCATGGAGCAGGAAGCACAGGCTATCTGCCCCGCCCCGCAGCATAAGACACTCGGCAAATATCAACTTCTTTGCGGTACGCTTAAAAACAATGTCAGTTATCGCTGCATCATTTCTGGAATCGGAACTGCTCGGGCTGCCGAGGCAGCAAAACTGCTTTGCGCTGAAAAGCCGGATTTAATTCTAAGTATCGGTGTTTCCGGAGGATTGGCAGCCGGACTGGAAGCCGGAACCCTTGTTACGGCCACCACCATTCATTCTGATATAGCGGAGTTTGATTCGTGGTTTGAAGGAAATGAAGACGCAAGGCAACGTATTGAACTGATTCCTGCCTGCGGAGAGATTCAGTGTGGAAAGCTTATCACTGCGGGGGAAGCAGTACTCACCCCGCAGAATAAATTGTTCATGCATGAACGCACCGGAGCTTTGGCAGTAGACATGGAATCCATCGCCGTAGCTCAAGCAGCAAAAAAAGCGGAAATACCTTTCGGGTGCATCCGGGCCATCAGCGACGATTCAAAACGGGGTATCCCCCAAGAATCACTTTCCGGTGTAGATGAGTCTGGAAAAACGCAACTAAGCCCCATCCTAAAAGCCATCATGAAACGGCCCACCTTAATTTTTGAACTGATCCCCATGGGACGAGATTATTCAAAGGCATTGAAAGCACTTGGTACAATTTTAAAATAAAAAAAACTCCGCAATCTCATCTAGAATATTGCGGAGTTACTTTTACTGTAAATTTAGAGAACTACTTTACGCTTATGCCTTTCAGGGCAAGCATGGCACCTTTGATGGGACGCTTTACGGAATCAGCAACTGCTGTGGGTTCGAAACCGCAATGGACCATGCAGTTTGCGCAGCGAGGATCGTTACCTACACCGAACTTATCCCAGTCAGTCTCTTCCATTAGTTCTTTGTAGGAAGAAACAAAGCCGTCTTCCAGCAAATAACAGGGACGCTGCCAGCCATGCACGGAACGGCAGGGGTTGCCCCACGGGGAGCATTTGTAATCAGGCTGGTTTCCAGCAAGAAAGTCGAGATAAAAGCTGCTGTGGCTGAAATCCCAGTTCTTGCCTTTACCGATGGTGAAAATTTCACGGAAAAGTTTTTCACTCTGCGGACGGGTCAGGAATGCATCCTGATCTTCAGCCGCTTCATAGCTGAAAGCAGAGGAAAGAGTCATGCCGTCAACGTTGAGATCCATGAGAAAATCAAAAAAATCAGCAGCCTTTTCAGCAGTCTGACCGCCGAAGAGAGTGGTGTTTGTGTTTACCCGGAACCCCTTGGACTTGAGCAGCTTGATAGTCCTGACCGCAGAATCAAAAACACCCTGCTTGCAGACAACCTTATCGTGAATCTCTGCGGGACCGTCCAGATGAAGGTTGAAAGTCAGGTAAGGGCTGGGTTTGAATTCGTGAATACGCTCGGGCATGAGGATGCCGTTGGTGCAGAGATAAACAAATTTCTTACGCTTGATCAGCTCGCTGACGATAGTCGGAATCTCCGGATGCAACAGCGGCTCACCGCCGGGAATGGATACGATAGGCGCGCCGCATTCTTCCACAGCATCAATGCATTCCTGCACAGAAAGACGCTTGTTAAGAATCTCAGGCGGCTGGTTAACCTTACCGCAGCCCTTGCAACGCAGGTTGCACTGAAAAAGGGGCTCGAGCATGAGTACCAGCGGGTAATGTTTGTTACCCTTGAGGGTCTGGGTGAGAATGTATTTACCGAGTCTAGCTACTTGAATTGCGGGAATTGCCAAGGTCTTAACCTCATTGCCGCCGCAAAGGGGCGGGTTTATTATTCAGCGGCCTTTTTGCCATCACAGGCTTTGACCAGCTTTTTACAGGAATCAACTTTTAATAATTTTGCATCAAAACATTTGCTTTGCAGGGCCTTGTTATAATGAACACAGGCTTCCTCCACTTCATCATCTTCCAGCAATGCAGTTGCCAGTCCAAGACGATTCATGGCGAAATCCGGCGCGATTTCAACGGCCTTTTCGTAATATTCCAAAGCATTATCCATGTCCCCGATACTTATAGGCGCGGAAGGGGCTTTCAAATAAAGTTCACCCAAAAAACGATCCGGGCCAGCATGATCCACCTGCGGAGAAAGTTTGGACGCTACGAGTGCTTCTTGCTCCATCAGCGGCACAAGGTCAAGGCCCTTCATGGGAGCAAGCTGAGCCTCTTTAGCAATTAAATAAGCCAAAAGATAGTGGCCCAGACCGGATTGCGATTTTTTAGCCAGATATTTCTTCAACTTCTCCTGAGAAGACTTAGCGTAATCGGCAGCCTTAACCGCCCCGCTCTCCAGCAACCATGCGGAACAAGCCGCACCCTGCAATATATCCTTATCCTTAGAAGAACTGGACAGAGCCTCCGCCTGCGCCCTTGAGCAGGGCTTCCAAAGCACCACTCCGTCAGCTTCATATTCATAAAGAGGAAGATTGTACTGAACGGAACAGCCGCAAATGAGCAGCATTGCCAGCAATGGGAGAATACGAAAGAGCCTCATTATCTCAAATCCTTATCAGCAGGATTAAATCCGGCTGTCTGCAACAGTTTAAGCAGATCATTTGCAGCCGGGTCCTTATCCATATCCAGCAGCACAGCCTGAAGCCGGAAAGCATCATCAGAGGTATTGCCGAACCAGACCACCGGGCTGTTAGGCAGCTTGGGAGAGGTATAAATAACTTTGGTATTGGAATAGCGGCTAGAGTCCTTGATCACCGAATACTGCACAGCATCAAGAACCACGCCGGACACTTTTCCTTTGTTAACCTTGCGGAGCATACGCAATGCCTTATGCGTACCTTCCACAGTAAATTCTCCACTCTTATTCCCGCTGAACAGAATTCCAAGAGATTGCGGGGTATAGAGCATAGAGCCGTAAACAGTGCCCTGAACCTTCTCCGGGGAATCAGGACCGGATGCAGGAACGATCAGCCGCCAGACATCCTTTTCCATACCCTGCGGCAAAGTGGATGCCACAGGAACCATGGCAAACTTATCAACATATGATTTGTAAAAAGTCAGCCCGCTGATGGCCCATGTCGGCTTGTTCTTGCCGAGGTAATCAAGGGCTGCGTTCAGGTCGTTATAGTAAACACCCTTCACATTTTCACCCAGCTTAGCGGAAAGATATTTGGCAAGTTCATCCATAACCGGCTGCGCTTCGGCAGTGGTTCCCGGTTGCCCGGGTTGAAGAATAGCGAAATCAAATCTTCCGGCAAAAGCAACAGAGCTAAGGGTAAGGACCAGAACAAACGCAAAAACAATGACTCTTCTGAACATAAACTATTTTCCTTTAATCCTTTCAATCAATCTGAACACGGCAGGCAGAACCACCATACAACCTACAAGGCAGGTAGCGGAACCGGTAACCATAATCCCACCCAGCGAAGCAAGGCCGCGATGATGCGCCAGCAGCAATCCACCGAACCCGATCATGGTGGTGCAGAAACTGAGTCCCACAGCCACCGGAGTGCTGGTGTGGTAGAGACGTTCGCCTTGGGAAAGTTCCTTCCAGCGGGCCAGAAAATGAACCCCGCCGTCAACACCGATAGCTATAAGCACTGGAATAGCAAAGAAATTGGCTAAATTAAAGCTCAGTCCGGTAATCCCCATAACCTCCAGCAGCCAGAATATTCCGGCAAAGAGCGGAACAAGGGTCAAAAGCACATAACTGATGCTGAAAGAGCTGAGGAACAGGATAACTGAAACAAGAATGATGGTCAGCCCAGCGGCCTCAAGAAAGGTCTCGCGCATGAGCAGGGAAGACTCAAGAACCACCACCGGAACCCCTGTAACTTCAGGGTCGATCTTGCGCAGGTCGCCCACAAATCCGGTCAACTTATCAAAATCCCAGACATTTTCCACCGGGGAAATCTTGACCATGAAACTGCCGTCTTTGCCCACATAAAGGGAGCGCAGATGGTCAGGCAGGTCATCCGGAACGACCGACTGTACCTCCAGAATTTCCTTAAGCCACGCAAAAGAGCTGGAAAGCTCACTGACCAAACGAGCCTGAAGCGGGGTCAGGTTAACCGCATCCGCAGGATTCTTTTCCAATATTTCAAGACAGGAATCCGCGCGGTCAATGATCTCCGTAACCTGCTGTAATTCTTTTTTTGCACCGGCAGAAAAAAGCTTTTCCTCAAGGCCCTCAAGAGATTCAATCAGATTCTCAAGGGAAGCCGTCACTTCAGAGGGCACAAGATAGGAATTGCGGGCTTCAAGATTAATTCCCTGCAAAGCCTCAGCCTCACCGCGCAGAATTTCAGCTTTTTCCTGCTGTCCTTCGGGAAGAAAATCGAGAATGGACTCAATACGCCCCACCGACGGAACCTGTTTGAGTTCTGCGGTCAGAGACTTCACGGAGTTAAGGTCCGGGCGAGTCATGACCGCAAACCATGTGGATTCGTCGGAATCGTTAATCAGTACATGTTCGTACTCAACGGATTCCAACCCCTTGGCCTGCAACTCCAGCAGGTTGTAGTTAAACCCAGCCTTCTGGAATCCCGGAAAAGCCAGCGCGGTTAACGCACCGAAAACAAGCAGCACGGTCACCGGACGGGAAATAACTTTTTCCATGAACGGCATGGTCGCCATACGTGGCTGGGAAGATGGAAACCAATTGCGCCGCCCTGCGATTAGCATCATGGAAGGCAGCACGGTAAGCATAGAGATCAGGCAAAAAATGATACCTGTTCCGCCCACAAGCCCCAGCTCGGCTAAGCCCACAAATTCCTGACCAAGCACAGCGTAAAAAGCACAGACTGAAGTAATACCGCCCAGCAGCACACCGGGTCCGGTATGGACTAAAGCTTCTTCCACGGCCTCATCCGGGGTCATGCCGGAAGCAGAAGCTTCCACATAACGCATAACAATATGGATACCGAAATCCACCCCGATGCCGACCAGTACAAGGGCAAAAACAATGGATAACAAGTTCAGACTGCCCAGCGCCACCAGCGTAAATCCGAAGGTCCAGGCCATGGCACAAAAAAGTGAGCCCATAACCAGCATGGGCCGCAGCCAGCCGTGCAGGATAAACATGAACATAAGTCCCACTACAACCACCGAAATAATGGCGGCAATGGTCATATCCTGATCTGTGGTGTGCATCTCATCAGCGGAAAGAACCGGACGCCCGGTCAGCCCGGCTTCGATTTCAGGAAATTCTCCGCGCACTGTTTCCAGTGATGAACGCACGAAATTCAGCGAAGGCCCGATCACATCCATAACCCGGAAATCCTTCTTGGGCAGGATACGCATGATCAGCAATTTACCGTTGCGGGTGAAGAAATACTGGATTCCGGCCTTGTCCAGATCGAACACCGGGGCATTCAGGGTTTCAAGAGTCGGCCCGGAAACAAGGGAGGAATGCATCTCGCCTACAAGATCATCCAGCGCACCCATGAACGGCCCAAACATTTCCGGATCGGCACCGCCGCCCTTTTCACCGGAAAGAAGCCCGGCGGTCATGTCCAGAAAACGGGACAACCCCGGCTCTTCAAACCATTCCCTCCCCAGCGGACCGAAATCACGGGCAAGAGAAACAAACTGGCGCAACTCGTCCGGGGAGGCGAACATGAGCACCCCCGGCCCCATGTCACGGGCGGACATGGCGTAATGAACTTCTTTGACCAGATCGGGACGTTTTTTAAGCTTTGTGGCAAGTGTACCTGCAAACTTAGCAGCTTTTGTTTTACCCGCTTCACTGCCCCCGGTCTTGATGACCACAAACATATATTCCTGATCACCGAAATTCTTGATCTGTTCAATATTACGTTTCTGAAAAGGGAGATCGTGGGAAATGAGGTTATCCTGATCGCTATCCAACTTGAGCCAGAGAGCGGAGGAAACAGCACAAGTTGCCGCCAGCAATACGGCGCAGATAACTATGGCAACAGGAGCCTTACGGACCAGCCCCCAGATGGAGCGGATGATTTTTTCTAAGAGACTATAAAAAATATTCATTAAACTCTGCCCGCTGTGCAATGATTCGACAGGGGTCTTTTTTAGACATGGCAGATAATTAAAGAAGGCAAACCAGTATACAGTTTGCCTCCTATAATATCCACGATTTTCAGCCTTCCACCTTGGAAAGGAAAATCAGCTATGAAGTCTTAGCAGTACGGATTCCGAGATCCTTCACTGTTTTCCATGCGGACCCGGTAATCTTATGCGCTTCCTTAAGCACATCGTCCATGGCGGCTAAAAACTTATCCACATCATCATCGTTGATCATCAGCGGAGGCAGGATTTTCACGGTATCAAGACCGTGCCCGGCAACCTGACTGAGGATGTTGTGCTTTTCCAGCAGCGGCATGGTAATCATCTGGCAGAAAAGATCATCATTCATCTTATGGAGCAGCTTCCAGCTGGCTTTAAGGGTCATGGATTTAGGCTCGCCGAACTGCATTCCGATCATGAGTCCCTTGGCGCGTACCTCAGTGAGCATCTCGTACTTATCGGCTAGTTTCTGCATCCCTTCTTCAATGCGCGATCCCATTCTGGCTGCATTATCCGACAGATTTTCTTTCTCTAGAATATCAATGGTCGCCAAGCCCGCTGCCATAGCCAGATCGTTCTGACCGAAGGTATTGGAATGGGCAAAACAACGTTCCATGGAATCAAAAATTTTGCCATGAATCTCACGGGTAGTGATTACTGCGCCCACAGGGATATAACCGCCGGAAAGTGCTTTGGAAATGACCAGAAGATCAGGCTGCACTCCCCAATGATCCACGGCGAACATCTTTCCGGTCCTGCCCATGCCGCATTGGACTTCGTCAGCTATCATGTAGGTACCGTACTTATCACAAAGTTCGCGGACACCTTCGAGATAACCGTCATCAGGCACGAAAACACCCTTGCCCTGCACGGTTTCGAAAATAAATGCACCCACATCTCCACCCTTGAGAGCTTCTTCCAAGGCTCCAAGGTCATTGAAAGGAACTGGCACACAATCAGGCAAAAGCGGCTCGTTACGATCCCTGAATTCCCGGTTCGCATTTACTGATAGGGAACCGAGAGTCAGCCCGTGAAAAGCATGATGGCAATGGACCAGCTTATGCTTACCGCTGGCCTGGCGGGCAAATTTCAGAGCACCCTCAACCCCTTCAGTGCCGGAGTTGGTAAAGAATACAGCCTCGAGGTCACCGGGAGCAAGTTCTGCCAGCTTTTCAGCCAGCATGCCGGACATGACCCCAAGATCCATCTGCACGATGCTGGCAGTCTTCTCGTCCATTACTTCCTTAAGTACATCGGCAACATAAGGATGGTTACGCCCGATATTGTACACCCCGAACCCGGACAGAAAATCAAGGACTTTAACACCCTTGGCATCGGTGAGATATGCCCCCTCGGAAGAAACATAATTACGATCATATCCGATAACTTCAAGAACCCGCACAAACTGGGGATTCACATATTTGCGGTGCAGCTCATAGGCTTCCGCCATTCTATTTCTATATTTGTTTACAATTTCAGAACTCATTTCATCAGGCTCCAATTTATTCCAATATTAACTGCTGAATTATTTTTGGGGAAAATACCCCCCTTCCCCCCTATGGTCAATGGGTTATAGCCAAGTTCACGTCAAAACGGGACCATTGCCAAATGAAACAATGAAATGTAATATAAAAAAGTTATACCAAATCGAAATTATGCGGCCTGTGCCGCAAAATATATGGAGGCCTTAAATGGTAGAAGTTATCAGGGCTAAAACAGCCGGGTTCTGCATGGGCGTTGATCTTGCCCTTAACAAACTGGATTCCCTCATCGAGAAAGACGAAGACAGAAAAATATACATTTTAGGGCCGATTATCCACAATCCGCAGGTTCTTGAAGATTATGAAAAGCAAGGTGTATTCACCGCCAAGACCCCGGAAGATGTCCCTGATGGTGCCTACGTAGTAATCCGTGCCCATGGAATACCCAAAGCAGTGGAAGATGACTTGCGCCAACGCGGGGTAAACGTCATTGACGCCACCTGCCCAAAAGTCAAAAAGGCACAGCTGCTCATCCAGCGTAATACCGAAGATGACCGTGTGCTGCTTCTTTACGGCGAAGACAGCCACCCGGAAGTAAAAGGTCTGCTCAGCTACGGTCCCGCAGGACCGCACCTTTTCGACTCCCTTGAAGAACTTCAGGACATCGATCTTGACCCAAAACAGAAATACTGTCTTGCGGCTCAGACTACTCAAGACCGCGTCATATACGAAGACTGCATCAACTACCTTAAAAGCAAAGGACTTGATTTCGTAACCCTGAAAACAATCTGCGACGCCACCCGCCAGCGTCAGGATGAGGCCATTTCCCTTTCCGAAGAAGTGGACCACATGATTGTCGTAGGCGGTCGCATTTCCGGAAACACCCGCCGCCTGGTACAGGTGGTGGAAACCGCTGGCACCAAATGCACCCACGTTGAGATCGCCGATGAGCTACCCCTTGAGGACCTCAAGGATATGAAAAAAATCGGCCTCACCGCCGGAGCTTCCACCCCTAAACGTCTGGTGGACGGTATCCAGAAGATTCTTGAAGATCTGTAATACTATTCTGATCCAAAAAAATCCCGCAATTCATTGAGAATTGCGGGATTTTTTTATGTTTTATTCTATTTTATCTACACATCTCTACCCTGTTCAACCACAGCCTGATTCCACTCATATTTTTTGAAACCCTGTTTAAAAAAAAGTGAATAGAGGACCGGGCAAAGGATCAGAGTCAGCACGGTGGCAAACATAAGACCGGACATGATGCAGTTAGCCATGGGCCGCCACATTTCCCCACCCTGCAATGAAAGCGGAACCATACCGATGATGGTGGTAGTCGCAGTCATAATGATCGGCCTTGCACGTTCAAGAGAGGCCAGTACGATGGAGTTATCCAGCGTCAGTCCCCGCCCGCGCAGAATTTCAATGCGGTCAATGAGCATGATGGCGTTATTAACGATAATCCCCAGCAGACTGATCATTCCCAGCATGGGCATGAATCCGAAGGGCGAATTAGTCAGAATCATTCCCGGCGTAATACCGCACATCATGGGCGGCAGGGTCAGCAGAATAATCAGCGGACGCCTGAAGGAGTTAAACTGGAAAATAAGCACCAGCACCAACAGTCCCATGGCAAGGGGCATGTTGGCATTAATAGCTTCCTGACTTTCCTGGCTCTTTTCAAACTCACCGCCGTAGGCCACGGAATAACCCACAGGCCAGTTAGGAGACTGCATCAATTTATTAATTTCAGGACGCACCGCATCAAGGGTCTGCATAGCAAAATAACCGCCAAAGAGATCGGCTTTAACAGTCATGGTCCGGGTCTGGTCTCTGCGGCGAATGTCAGAAGGCTGCCAGACCAGTTCGGATGATGCAATCTGACTGAGTGGAACATTTTTCTGGGCCTGATAGGAATAAACATTCAAACTTTCCAGCTTATCCAGACGGTTACGAAAATCTCCCTCGGTCCGCAACATAATGGGAATATTGGTATCCCCGTCGCGATAGTTGGAAGCCTGATAACCGCTCATGCTGGATTGCAGACTGAGGGCAACATCGGAACTGGTCAATCCGGCCTGACGGGCCTTGTCCTGATCCACGTTCACTTCCATTTTCTTGGTCCACTGTCCCCAGTCATCCCAGACACGGGCTACGCCGGGCGTCTTATCCAGCAGCGCAACAACTTTGTCTCGCAGATTATATAAAGTTCTTTGATCCGGACCGGAAATACGGATCTGCACCGGAGCACCCACCGGAGGACCGTTCATCAGTTTCTTAAGACTGAAGTCTGCATCGGGAAACTCAGATTTAAGTTCCATGCGGGTACGCTCAATAACTTCGTCGGTAGCTTCAACGCTCTTGGTATTAACCACAAAGGTAGCAAGGTTGTCGTTGCGCTGCTCAAGGTTGAGCGGCAGATACCAGCGCGGCCCACCGTGCCCGATAAAAGTTCCCACACTATCCACACCTTCATCAGCGAGCAGGAATTGCTCCAGCTTGCCGACCTCATCCGCAGTGGCAGTAATATCAGTTCCGAACGGTTGCCAGAAATCAATGGTGAACTGGGCTCGCTCGTTGGGTGGAAAGAACATCTTGGGCACAAACTGGAATCCCCAGAAAGCAGCCATGCAACCGATAAGCACTACCGCAAGAAAGCTGGGGCGGTGGCGCAGACAAAATAGCAACATAGCCCGATAAATGCGATACATGCGGCTGGAAAATGTCTGGATCACAACCTTGGGTTTAAGCACGTAATAGCAAAGCATGGGCACCATGGACATGGACAGCCCCCATGAACAAAGCAGCGTCAGACTGACCACCACAAACAGGGAAAAACAATATTCACCCGTAGCATTTTCTGCCAGCGGAATAGGCAGGAAAGCAAAAACGGTAGTCAGCGAGGCAGCCAGAAGCGGCATCCACAATTCTGAAACCGCTCCCACAACAGCCTTCAGCCGCTCCTCACCGGAAGCAAGGCGTACAAGGATAGCCTCTGAAACAACAACCCCGTTATCAACCAGAATACCAAGGGCAATAATCAGCGATGCAATAGAAATACGCTGTAACTCAACATCGAAAAGGGGCATCAAACCGAGACAGGCAAGCATGGCCATAGGCACCAGCGAACCGGCTACAAGCCCGGTTTTAAATCCTGCGAAAACCAAAATGACAATAACTACAAATATAAATGACTCAAGCAGGTTGATCATAAAGTCGGTAACAGCGGTATCAACGTAATCCGGCTGATAGACAACCACGTTGTATTCCATACCGTGGTAAAGATCTTTAGAAAGTTCTTCCAGCTTGGCGGAAACCAGTTCACCAACTTCCATAATGTTGTTGCCGTCGGCCATGGAAATAGCCAACATGATGCACGGTTCACCATCGTAACGGGCCATGACCCCCGGAGGATCGGCAAAACCTCGGGTAATCTTGGTTACATCGGAAAGTTTTAGCGAAGATTTCATACCCTCAATGCGCAAGGACATATCCCTGATGTCATCAACGGATTTGAATTCCCCGGTAGGCTCAATATAAATACGCTCCGGTCCAACTTTAGCCGAACCACTGGGGCGGATCATATTCTGCTGACTGAGCATCTGGGCCAGCGCAAAGGGAGTAATCCCCGCCGCAGCCATGCGCGAATTGGAAAAATCAACAAAAACCCGCTCATCCTGCAACCCCCAACGGTCAACTTTACCTACACTGGAAATGGAAAGCAGTTCATCACGGGTATAGTCGGCAACGTCTTTCAGCTCACGATAGCTGAATCCATCCCCGGTTAAGGCGACCACAATGCCGAACACATCCCCGAACTCATCGTTGACCACAGGCTCGTAAGCTTCGGCAGGCAGAGTCTTCTTGGCATCAAGCACCTTGTTGCGCAGACGCTGCCAGATGGGAGTCATATCTTTCTGATTTTCCTGAAATTCGACTTCAATAATCGAAAGACCGGTCATGGATTGGGATTTGACGTTTTTGATCACGTCGATTTCCCTGATCTTTTCTTCCAGCTTATCAGTAACCAGTTCCTCCACCCTTTGCGGGGAAGCACCGGGAAAAACCGTGCTGATTACTGCGGTACGAATTGTAAAATCAGGATCTTCAGATTTTGCAATACTGAAAAAGGTGGAAACACCCGCAAAGGCAATCAGCACAAAAAGCGCAATGGAAGTCCTGTTGTTTTCTATGCACCATCTGGCAAGGTTCACGACAGCCCCCCGACATTGCGGACCTTCAAACCGTCCTTAAGGGAATGGACACCACGGGTGACAACAACTTCTCCGGACTTAAGGCCATTTTTGATCAGAACGCCCTTGGATGAAATATTCCCAACTTCAACATCACGACGCTTGACCACCGAACCATCTTCAACAATCCAGACATGCTTGCTACCGTCGGGGTTGCCCACAATTGCCGAAGGAGCCACAAAAATATTTACATTGGTACCGGCAGAGCGGCCCGCAAATCTCACATTTCCGGACATACCGCTGCGGACAAGTTTCTCGGAATTATCAAGATACACCTTGACCGGGTATGAAGAACCTTCGTTGGTTCCGATACCCACTTCCATGATCACGCCCTTCATTACCTTTCCGGGCAGGGCATCAAAAGTAACCTGAACGTTCTCACCCTCTCTGACCGATGAAATAAGCGTATCAGGCAGGGATATATACATCTTCATCTGTTTACCGGCATTAAAGCCGATAACCTTCTGGCCGGACTGCACGTTCTGGTGCACATTCACGGCAACCGCACCGACCCAGCCGTCAAAGGGAGCCTTGAGTGTGGTATAGCGCAGACGTTTGCGGGCAATATCAAGTTTCTTAGCTGAAGCGTTAAGCTGGGCTTGATATGATTTAAAATCCGCATCAGACTGATCAAGCTCGGACTTGGAAACAACCTTGCGCTCGAAAAGCTGGCTGACACGCTTTACGTCTGCCTTGGCACGAACATAATTTGCGCGGACCTGCTCCAGATTAGACTCAGCCTGACGAACCTCAAGCTCGTAATCAGCAGGATCAAGGCGGGCAATAACCTCACCGGCACGGAATTTACGGCCAATCTGGTCACCGGGAAAAGAAGTTATCTTTCCGCCCACGCGAAAGGATAGGTCGGACTGCAAAGCATCCTCGGCAGTACCGGAGAAAACCCACAGCCTGCCGGAAACTCCTTCTCCGACCTGCATGGTCTTTACCGGACGCAGAATCTCCTGCACCGGAGCGGGCTTTTCCTTGCACCCGGTTAAGGCAAAACCGAGTACCAACATTGAAATAATTATTAATCTTTTCATTATAATATCCCCTTAACAGCAGATAAACGCCACAACCCTTCTGGACAGGATTTCTATAAGTTCTTCAATTCGCTCCGGGGTCATTTCATCCCAGCCCACCCGGTCAGTAAAAGCCTTGGCCCTCACAAACTTAAGCACCATGCCGATAAATGCGGTACCCACTGCCATAATTTCAGTGTGGGTCGTTCCTTCGGGCATAGCGGCCTCAAGCAAGATATTCTGGGCATTTATAGCCGGTTCAAAAAACTCTTTATCCAACATGGGATAAACTTCGCTGGGGGCGGCCATTTCACGGTTGATGAGCATGATTCCCCAAATGGTGATCGGATCAGCGAGAATTCCCTCCATATGAGAACGAAAAAACCAGGCCACCATCTCTTCCTTGGATATTTCACCTGCTTTATAGCGTTCAACCTGCTCCTGAGTGACATCTACGCTGGGCATGAATTCATCGCGAAAGCGGATGATCTCCTTTAATACAGCTTCGTAAAGACCCTGTTTACCGCCGAAATGATAACCGACAGTAGCCAGATTAACTTCCGCTTCAGAAGCAAGACTGCGCATGCTCACGCCGTTGAATCCGTTCATGGCAAAAAGCCGCAGACCTACTTCAATAAGCTTCTCGCGGGTCTCTTCGCCACGGGCCTTGTTTGTTTTTCCTTTAGGATGAACCGTCATATTTAAACCTCTCAATTGAGAATTTCTCATTCTTTCTGATTTGAGAATTAAACACTGCTTCACATAAAGTCAAACGTTTGTTTAAAAACTTTGTTTAAAAGAAGCGTTTAAAATTTCTGTTTGCAAATTTCAGCTGTAATTAAAATGAGTTAAGTAAACAACAAGACACAAGACTTCCCATTTATTTAAAAATAACCTAAGAATCTCACGATTAAATCCTCAAACGGCCGAACCGACAGGAAATCAACATGAAAGCATTACTGGTCATTGATATGCAGAAAGCATTGTTTGCTGCGGGAAACCGCTATGACGCAGACGGGGTAATCAGCAGGATAAATTTGCTTATAGAAAAAGCACGGGAAACAAAAATTCCGTTAATATTTATTCGTCATAACAGCGATGAAGATGAACTCTCGATAAACTCCGAAGGATGGCAAATACTGGATGAACTGGATTTCAGGAAGACAGATATAAGAGTTGAAAAGACCTGCTGCGATTCATTCTGCAACACTGATCTTGCAGAAAAATTAACTGACGCAGATGCAGACGAGTTAATCATCACCGGATGCTGCACGGATTTCTGCATCGACTCCACCGTCAGACAGGCCTCAAGCATGGGCTACAAAGTGATTGTAGCTTCCGACGCACACACCACAGCAGACAAGCCTTACCTTGACGCTGAAACGATTATCAAACACCACAACTTCGTCTGGTCTGAATTATACAGCCCGCATCCCATTGAGGTACTGCCCACCGAAAATATTCTTGAAGAAATATAATTCAGACAAAAAAATCCCGCAGAACTCAGTTCAGCGGGATTTTTTTTGTTGAAATAGGCGAAGCCTTAATAGAAGGTTTTGGGATTCTTGAACCCTTTTGCAAAAGGGTTTAAGCCGCCGGCGAAATCAGCTCAATCGTGTCGCTTCCAGCACATTCTCAATGGTCTTAAGCTTGTTCAAAGAACGGTGCAGATGCCCGAGGTCGGTGACTTCCACGGTGAATTCCAACACGGAACTCCCATCAAGATCAGACTTGAATTCACCGGAATCAATATTCACATCCATCTCTGTAAGCACGGTACAGATTTTTGCCAGCATACCTTTGCTGTTACGGCAACGGATGCGGATCTGAGCCGGATGCTGGGATTCTTCCTGACCTCCGGTCCATGAAACATTGAGCAGCCTTTCTTCTTCAAGATTCTTGATATTGGGACAGGTTGCAGAATGGATAACCACCCCACGCCCACGGCTGATGTAACCGATGATAGGCTCACCCGGAAGCGGAGTACAGCAACCCGCAAAGCGAATCAGGACATTGTCCACACCTTCAATATCAATGGAACTTGCCGCGCCCTTGCTCTTGTCTTCTTCGGCCTCATGATGCTGTTCCGGTTTGTGCTCTTCTTCAGTACCTTCAATTTCATTGATAACAGCATAAAGACGCCCCAGAACCTTGCGCGGGGTAATCCTTGAGTAGCCGATATTGGAAAGCAGGTCATCCACGTGACCGAAATTGAACTCATCGGCAAGCATGACGAAGTAACCGTCTTTCATAGCCTTAGCCACATTAAGATTCATGCGGCGGCCTTCCTTCTCAAGCATTTCCTTGGCAAGGATAATAGAGCGGGTCCGCTCCTCAGTCCGGATATAATGCTTAATGCGGGTCCGGGCCTTGGCTGTTTTTACAAACTTAAGCCAGTCGCGGCTGGGCTTGCGCTTCTTATCTGTAAAGACCTCAATGGTATCACCGTTTTTAAGCACAGAGTTAAGCTGGACCATACGCCCGTTGACTTTGGCCCCGGTGCAGTGGTTACCGACCTCGGTATGAATAGAATAAGCAAAATCAACCGGGGTGGCACCATCGGGCAGCTCTTTAATCTCCCCTGCCGGAGTAAAAACATAGACCTCGTCGTTGAAAAGATCGAAACGGAGCGAAGCCATGAACTCGCGGGGATCTTCAAGTTCCCGCTGCCAATCCATGATCTGACGCAGCCATGAAAAACGTTCGGCATCACGGTTCTGCTTGGCATCGCTTTTACCGGATTCTTTGTACTGCCAATGGGCGGCAACACCGTATTCCGCCACCTGCTGCATCTCTTCGGTCCTGATCTGGATCTCGATGCGCTCCCCTTCCGGTCCGATAACCGTGGTGTGCAGGGACTGGTACATGTTGGCTTTAGGAATGGAAATATAGTCCTTGAATTTACCGGATACCGGCTTCCACATGGAATGGACCAGACCGAGCACGGAATAACAGTCCTTCACAGAATCCACGATTACCCGGAAAGCGATAATATCATGAACCTGATCAAGACTCAGATTCTGACGCTGCATCTTCTTATGGATGCTGTATTTATGCTTGGTACGCCCGTAAATGGTTCCCTTAAGCTCGTTGTTATCAAGGATCCCGTTCAACAGCCCGATGACATTATCCACATATTCTTTGCCGATGGTATGCTGGCGTTCCAGCCCGTCGGTAATATCCTGATAAACATCAGGCTTAAGATAAAAAAGACAGAGATCTTCAAGATCACGCTTAACCATGTACAGCCCCAGCCTGTTGGCAAGGGGGGAATAAATGTCCATGGTTTCCTGCGCAATAAGCAGCTGCTTGTAATTCTTCTGGAAATCAAGGGTACGCATGTTATGCAGACGGTCGGCAAGTTTAACCATGAGTACACGGATATCCTCAGCCATGGCCAGAATCATCTTACGGATATTCTCAGCCTTGGCGATGGCCTTGGATTCAAAATCCATCATGCTGATCTTGGTCACACCGTCAACAATATCAGCCACCTCTTCCCCGAAAAGATCGGCGATTTCATCAATGGTGGTGTCGGTATCTTCGACTGTATCATGCAGCAGCCCTGCGGCGACAGTAGGCTCATCAAGACGCATGTCAGCCAGAATCTTGGCAACGTGCAGCGGATGGGCAAGGTAAGGTTCGCCGGAAAGACGCACCTGCCCCTCATGTGCTCTTGCGGAAAAAACGTAAGCCCTCTGGATCAGGTCCAGATCAGGATCATCAATATAGGAACTGACAACGTCAGTGATTTCGTTAATGCGTATCATAATTACTGCTGTAAACTCGGTTTCTTCTGTAACGGTGCAGGAATCCACCACTCGTTGGCATTATAACCCAGCCCTGCGGGCTCCACTTTCAATCCCTTGATTCTACTGCTGAAAATAGGCAGGGACATGGGCACATAAAGGAAACAGTAGGGCTGCTCTTCATGCATTATCTCCTGAATGCGGTCATAAATAACCTTGCGCTCCTTCTGGTCCAGAGTGGAACGCCCCTTTTCAAGCAGCTCGTCAAGTTCGCTGTTCTTGTACTTGATGAAATTCAGCCCGCCGGCAACGGCTTTGGATGAATGCCAGACTGTATAACTATCAGGATCTTGTAAAATATTCCAACTGAGAAGAGTTGCATCAAAACGGCCCTTTAAAATAAAATCTTTAAGAAAAGCCGCCCACTCCACAGTCCTGATCTTAACTTCAATTCCGATCCCCTTCAAACGATTCTGAATAATTGTTGCAGCCTTAATACGCAAGGAATTTCCCTGATTAGTAATAATAGTAAATGAAAACGGCTTACCTTCACGGTCAATTACTGCGTCTCCGTCACTATCCCACCAGCCCGCTTCCTTGAGCAGTTGCTTTGCTTTCTCCGGCTGATATCCGTAAGGTTTTAGTTTGTCATTATAGACCCATGTTCCCGGCTTGTAAGGCCCCATGGCCGGATAGCCCATTCCAAGCAACACGCCTTTAACAATCTCTTCTTTGTCAATTGCATAATTAATTGCCCGGCGGACCCGCACATCCTTAAAAAAGGGACTTTCCATGTTAAAACCTAAATAGTCGTAGGAAAAAGATAAATATTTAAATTTCTGAAAATCACGGTCCCAGTTTCCCCCTTGAGTCTGAAAGGAATACTGCTGCGGGGTCAAACCCATAGTATCAAGGCTGCCGCTCTTTAATTCCAGAAACTGAGTGGAGAGATCAGGAATAATCCGGTAGACCAGTTCATCAATATAAGGGCGTCCTTCAAAATAATCCTCGTTGGCTTCAAGAACCAGCCTGCGCCCGGATACCCATTCCTTAAGTTTATACGGCCCCGCCCCTACAGGATTGCGCCTGTACTTGGTGGTATTCAGGTCTTCACCTTCAAGAACATGTTTGGGCAGAATGTCCGAAGCCCATGTTATCAGGGAACGGGCAAAAACCTTATCGTAACGGACCTCGAAAGTATATTTCCCGGTCCTTTTGAACTCTTTGACATTCTTAAAATCCCCGGCATAAGCTGTGGGCGTATTGGGATCAATCATCAGCTGGTATGTAAACTCAACGTCCTCAGCCGTCAGGGGCTGACCGTCAAACCACCGGATATCCTCACGCAATTTGAACTTGAACAGCTTACCGCCTTCCAATACCTCGAAAGATTCAGCCGCGTATGGAACAAGTTCAATATCTTTGTTGTATTTAAGCGGAGAAACGAATATCTTACTGGCGACCGAATGGCTTGCAGAATCTGAAGACAAAGTTGAAATAAGGCACAGGGGTTCGGCAATCGAAGGTTCCCTGAACCTGCCGCCATTAACCGGCTTGGATTCGGCAGCTTTTTTGACTGCCACAGCAGCCGCAACCTGCTTTGAATTGTCAGCCCCCTCTTCCGGACCGCAGGCCGGGAGCAAAGCCAGACAGGACATAATCATAAAGGCTGAAATCAATCTGTTCATGCTAACCTTATTTTTTAGAATAAAAATCTTCCATTAAGCCAACTACATTGATAATATATTCAGTATGGACTATTGTGGAGTAAAAGCCAAGTAACCCAGCGTTACAGATTGACCGGAATAGTTTTTTACTTTACGGATTCAGCGGAAGCGTTTTGAACGCAATTATTTTGTATAACAAGACATTTATTTCATATTAGATATAATTAACTAAGGAAAGTTACAGTTCTGGGGAAAACATCATCATGTCTCAAAATGAAGAAGCTGTAGTAAAATCAATTCTCAAATCATTCGTCTCAGGGACCGTTCCGGAATACATTCTGGAAGGTGCCCGTACTATTGTCAGCTCTGACGGGGTCCAGAAGCTTGATCTCAAGAAACGCGAAAGATACTGGGATATAGACGCCTCCATCCAAGGCGATGATTTTCAAATTTACTCTTCTGAGCTGGGTCTTAATCTGGCAGAAGAAAGCATCAACCACTACTGCAATTGCCCGGAATCTTTTTCCGGAGTGTGCAAACACGTGGCTGCTGCCGCATTAAAATTGCTCCTTTCTCTTGATTCAGAAGAAGAGAAAGCTGAAAGTCAGAAGCAAGCTGACTGGCGCCAGAATTTCCGTTCTTTCTTTGCCACTGAGCTGGAACCGGAAGCAGGCAAACATTATATTATCTACCGCATGTACCCTGAGCCGGAAAGATTGCAGGTGGCCTTTTTCCGGGCCCGGCAGAATAAATCCGGCCTCTCTCAGGTGCAGAACGAAATAGAGCTGCAAAATGTAATCGAAAAGCCGGAATGGAGCGAAACCTCCCCCAGCTTACCGCATGTTGCCGAACAGATCGGGCATTATCTCGATTACCGCGGACACCGGGTGGAGATTCCCGCCGGACTGCATGCGTGGTTCTTTACTGCCATCAAAGACGAATACTACATGTTCCTGCGCGATACGGATATTCCCATCCGTATTGAAAGCAGAACCATGCAGCTCAGACTTTCCCCGGAACTTTCCGAGGAAGGTTTGCGTTTCGACATCCTGCTTTCGGATGAAGGCAAACCGCCTTTCTCCATCATGGATGACGATGAAGTATTTTTCTATGGAAGGCTGCCGCTGTGGGTATACTGGAAACAGGGATTCTACCCGGTCCAGACCACACTTGCGCCCAAGCTGGTACAGGAAATGCGCATCCAGAACCCGATTATCCCGCCTGCGGATATTCCGGAATTCCTTGATCGCGTCTGGACCCAGATTCCGGTTTCCGATCTGCACGATCATGAAGAATTCCTTGAGAAAATGCAGCCGTTCTTTGTACCGGCGACATTCAATCCCAAGCTCTACCTCAATGAGGAAGGATCGCTCCTGACCATCAGGGTCGACAATACTTATGATACTGAGCACGGGGAAATCTCCATGGGCGAACCCAACCCCGACCTGCAAACCGGAAGCTATAAGGACGGAGAAAAATCCTACCTTGTACGCCGCGCACAGGACGAGGAAGCCCAGCTTTTCGCAGAGCTTCGCGACATGGGTTTCCAGCCGCGTAACAACTCCATCTGGTTCATGGAACAGGAAGCTGCCATCACCTTCCTGCTGGACCACTATCCGCAGCTGGTTGAAGCATACAGAATTTACGGCGAAAAGAACCTGACCCGTTACAAGGTAAGGCTCACTTCTCCGCAGATTGTTGCTGAAGTTGAAACCGACGAAGACAACAAGTGGTTCAATCTCGACATTAATGTTGAGTACGATGACCAGCGTGTTCCCATTGATAAAATCTGGGAAGCATGGAGTCAGGGCAAACGTTACGTTCAGCTCAAAGACGGCTCCTACACAAGCCTGCCCGAATCGTGGCTCAAAAAACTCAGCCACAAGCTCAAGGCTCTGGGGTACGATCCCGAGCAGCCTCCACGCCAGCAGTTCGAGCAGTATGAAACCCCTGTGCTGGATAAGATCATCGAGGATCTCCCGGACACCAAGACCGATGAACAATTCGTTAAGTTGCGTGAAAAAATACACAACTTCGACGAAATCAAAATGCTTGATCAGCCCAAGGCACTAAACGCAACCCTGCGCCCCTATCAGGTTCAGGGACTCAGTTACCTTAACTTTCTGCGCGACTATAAATTCGGCGGCATCCTTGCGGATGAAATGGGTCTCGGTAAAACCATCCAGACCCTGTCCTTCATCCTCTCCCTGCATGAACGGGGCATTACCGGGCCGAACCTGATTATCGTCCCCACTTCAGTTATGCCCAACTGGGAGCGCGAAGCACAGAAATTCTGCCCGCACCTGCCGCTTTTGACCATTTACGGTTCAAGGCGCGAAGACCTGTTCAAGAGAATACCGGATTCCACAATCGTAATCACCACTTACGCATTGCTGCGCCGGGACCTTGAAGAGCTGCTCAAGCACGAATATACTTCCGTGATTCTTGACGAAGCCCAGAACATCAAGAACCCGAACACCATCACCGCCAAATCAGTACGCAAGCTCAAAAGTGACATGCGTCTCTGTCTGTCCGGTACGCCCATTGAGAACAACCTCTTTGAGCTCTGGTCCCTGTTCGAGTTCCTCATGCCCGGTTTCCTCAGTTCACAGCATGCGTTCCAGCGGGGAATCGTCAAACCCATCAAGGATGGCGATGAAGAGACCCTCAACTACCTGCGCACAAGGGTAAAACCGTTCATCCTGCGCCGTACCAAATCCGAAGTGGCCAAGGACCTGCCGCCCAAGATTGAGACCGTCCATTATTGCGAACTCATCGAGGAACAGCGGGAACTGTACACAGCCCTTGCCAAGCGGCTCAAAGATCAGGTGCTCAGGGATGTGGATGAAAAAGGCATGGCCAAAAGCCAGATGTCCATCCTCGACGCACTGCTCAAACTGCGCCAGATCTGCTGTCACCCGCGCCTGCTCAAACTGGATATGCCCGGCCTGTCCACCAACCTGCCTTCAGGTAAATTCGACGCCTTCAAAGACCTCATCTTTGATATTGTCGAAGGCGGACACAAGGTTCTGGTCTTCTCCCAGTTCGTACAGATGCTGCACGTGATACGTTCATGGCTGACCATTAAGGACATCCCCTTCACCTACCTCGACGGCTCCAGCAAGGACCGCTTCGAGCAGGTGGACAAATTCAACGACAGCCCGGACATCCCCATCTTCCTGATTTCACTGAAGGCTGGTGGTACCGGACTGAACCTGACCTCAGCTGACTACGTTATCCACTACGATCCATGGTGGAACCCGGCTGTAGAAAATCAGGCCACTGACCGAACCCACCGTATCGGCCAGAAACGTCAGGTATTCGCATACAAGATGATTTGTCAGAATACTGTTGAGGAAAAGATCCTCGGCTTGCAGGAAATGAAAAAAAGCGTTGCAGACGCCATTATTCCCGGTCAGTCTGCACTCAAGTCGCTCACCCGTGACGACCTTGAAATGCTCTTTGAAATTTAATTCCAGCAGACAATAAAAGATAATCAAGCCCGGAATCTTACAGAGATTCCGGGCTTTCTATTTTCTGAACGTACTTCAAATTTGAAAATTAATTCCATTTTGAGGTTGACTAATATTAACTTCAAACGTTAATTGAAAACGAAAGTCAATATCAAAAGAAACAGTTCTTGGAGGACGAAATGTTTATACCTGAATCAATGTGCGGATGCTCAGCGGAAACAAAGCTCAACAACCGGGAAGCTAAAAAAGTCTCCCTGTTCGAGGTCAAGTTCAGCAAAAAAGCCATGATCCTGATCGGCATGGGAATAAAAAAACAGGCTGCAAAGCACGGCTTGCCAGAAGGAATCATCAAGGAACACATGAAAGGCAACTTATATATGGCACCGCCTTCAAAACACCTCTACTTTCTTTTCCATGTACCGGAAATTGACGCGGACATGCACATCTCAATCCCGCCCTGCCACTTTGATTTTATAGGTTAAAAAAATCCATATTTCACGGGAGGGAATCTGACCAGACTTTCCTACTTGATCGTGTAGAGGAAAGTCCGTCTCCGGCACCCGCTCCGGCCTGCGGGTGAACAGATTCCTCCCGTGATTCTCAAATACTAACAAGCTCTGGAATACGGAACAAAAAAAATGAGTCAGCCAAACAACCAAGTCATTATTTATACCGACAATCCTGAACCTTATGAAAACTCCAACCTTTCAAAATACATCAACATGGAATTCTGCTCCTGCCCGGATCAATTTTGCCACACCATGCTGGGAAAAAAATATTCAGGGCTGGTACTTGATGTCCGCAAAGTGATGCAAACTCCCTGCTGCGACAGAAACCGGATACTCACAATTTCATCAGGAGTCCCCACAATAAGAACTCTTGAAAAAGACAAGCAGACCGTTTTTCTGGACAACCATGAGGACTTCATCTGCGATTGCCTGACAGCACCATGCACCGGGCCGCGGTCATCCTGCCCCATAAATGTAAGTCTTCCGGTAAAAATCAGCATGGAAAATGATCCGGCCATGGCCCAGAGCTTTAATGGAACGATCCACTACATTTCAGAACAAGGATGCATATTCCACACAGACACAGAGCTTGAAGGCGCAAACTTCCTGTATCTACAAATTGACTCACTAAAAAACAGATTACCTATTTTTGCCGGACTATGCAGTGAACAATGCAAAGCCGACTGCCCTTGCGGGGTCCGCACAAAATTTCTGGATATCAAAAAAGACCAGCAGGAGGAAATAAAAGCCACCGTCACCGGCATAAAATAATCAGCTAAAATGCATCACATCAACAGCACATAGACACACAGCGGCAGGCTGTGCGATAATGCAGCATTATGATTAATAAGCCTGCGCAGATAATCCACAGCCTGACCGCCGCTCTGCTGCTCTGCACCCTTGTTACAACAACGGGCTGCTCTTTCTTTTACAAGCCCATTGAGCAAGCACAACAATATGCACTCCTACAGCAATACGACGCTGCGGTGGACAAACTGACCGATGTTATCGACTCGGACGCTTCGGAGGAAGAAAAAGCTCAAGCCTTCATGCTCCGGGGAGAGGCCTATACATCGCTGAAAGAATACCGCTATGCCTATCGGGATCTGCAAGTAGCGTGGAAGCTCTCCTGCCATATCTATCAGACTTTCCCAACCCCGCAGCTGCCAGCAGTAACCGAAGCCCCGCAATCTCAATCAACAGGCAACTCCACGCAACAGGAACCTGCCCCGAAACCTTTCACCCCTGCACGGGCCTGCATAGAGCAGCTTCCCCGGCTAATCGACGAGCTGAAGCCTTTTACCAGCGAATTCGGGGCCATCATGTCTACACAGGAAGCTTCGGCTATCGTGAAGGAAATGTTTCCTGATATGCCAAGATAAAAATACATTTTGATGCGCTTCGCGGTTTTAAGAATGAACTAATTTTGCCTCCGGCGGCCAAAGGAGCTAAGCCCCTTTGGAATCCCTATTAAGGCTTCGCCGCTTCGTATTTGAAATTTTGCTTGAAAATAAAAAATCCCCAATCTCGGTGAGATTGGGGATTAATTTTTAACAATTCGAAAGCTTGCTTAGAACGGCACTTCATCCATTCCACTTGCTTCGGAAGGAAATGCGGGACCGAGGTCCTCTTCTTCCTGAAAACCGCCGCCCTGCTGTTGCTGCTGGGGCTGCTGGTTATTGTTGTACTGTTGCTGCTGGGGCTGGCCCTGATAGCCGCCACCCTGCTGCTGGTTGTTATTATTGTACTGACCACCGCTGCCCTGCTGCTGGTAACCACCCTGCTGCTGGCCCTGATATCCACCGTCCTGACGGCTGTCGAGCCCTTGAATATTGCTGGCGACAATCTCAGTGGTGTAGCGGTCCTGACCGTTCTGGTCCTGCCATTTGCGGGTCTGCAATTTACCTTCAACCATAACAAGACGGCCTTTGGTCAGGTACTTGCCCACAAATTCAGCAGTGTGTCTCCAAGCGGTAACACGATGCCATTCGGTCTTATCAACCTTCTGCCCGGTATTACGATCCTTGTAGCCTTCATCTGTAGCCACAGAAATGTTGGCAAAGGCCTGACCGGAGGTTGTGTATGAAAGTTTCGGATCCTGTCCGAGACGTCCTATTAAAATTACTTTGTTCATGCTTCCTGCCATCTAGGCCCCCATTTATCTGAATTTTCTTTTTGAAGCGATTTTTTCCGCAATACTCAACTCATCTTCAAGATCGTAGCTGATGGTATTTGCTTCCGAAGCTTTCCAATCACCAAGAGCTTTCTCCATCCGCAGCTTTAAATCGTACGCTTTACGGATGGATTCAGCCATGGCTTCGGCCTTTTCTTCCGGGATCATACCCAGCTCAAGACGGTCCTTAAGGTCTTCGATAAGCTCGATAACCCCGTGCGGACGCCCCTCGACCTGCGGCTCTTCCCATGCGGTCTTAACCAGATAGGGCCAATTCTTCTCAACTTCGGCTTCGTCATATGTACGGGCCATAACCCTGATTTGAAGCACATTTCCCATGCGAAAAATCCTTTATTAATACGGAAAAAAAGAGTCCGTCAATGGCAACATTACAAAAGTGAAAAGCTCTTATTAATCAACCTCTTCCCATTCACTCTGAACACGGTTGACAACTTCCTGAATCTGCTTGAGCTGGTCGGCAGGGCAAACACCGATCAGCGGCTGGGCTGCATCAACGTTATCACCGTTATGAAAGTATACAGAATAAATGAGACCTTCGGGACCGCTGTAATTGAGCGGGGTTTCCCTTTTCATACGGGAAACAATGAACAGCTCCATTCCCTCAGTAACCTTAACTGAACGCTCACCGGAGCCTTTAATCTTGGCATCAACTTCGGGGGTGAAGTAGTATTTTGCTTTTTCCGGGGCATTGAACAGAAAAAGTGCTTTTTTAAGAATCAGCTGAATAACCTCTTCCTTGGAAAGAAAGTGGCGGATTTTGATCAGCACTTCCCCGGCTTCAACAAACTGGCCTTCCAGATCCTGACGAATGGAGACAATTTCACCTTTTTCAGGAGCAGTAATACTCTTGGTATTACGTTCACGAGTGAGCTTGGCAAGGACGGTTCCGGGCTTTTCCTTCCACTCACCGGAAGGACCGTTGACTTTATCACCAACCTTAAGTCCGGTAAATTCCACAGTTCCGGTATGAGGTACGGAAATCTCGATTTCATCGTAAGGGGAAGCCTTGATCTCTTCAAGCAGTTCTTTAATATTCAACATTATATTAACCTCTGAATTACTTTAAACTTATATACCGTTTCTGCGAACGGTCATTGATTATACACTTAATTTCGGACAGCGTCCGGTCCGGGCAATTTGCAGATATTATCAGGCAAAGTCAACCTGCTGCGAAACTCCCTAACACAGAAAAGCAGAGAAGATAAGAACCTACACAAACGTAGGTAAAACGTCGCCGAAGGCATTCCTACCTATAATATAAATTCCGTCCGCCCATGGTCATAAGTGACTGCCCGATATTGCGGCCCATTTCACGTCGATCCCAGATCCCTTGAATATGACCACGCGCAAGGGCATTCCACGCATTGTGGTAGTCGGGCGGAATGGCAATCCCGGTTGTTTCGGTGATAACCCTCGGCCCGGCAAATCCGATCTTGGAAGACCGGACAGCAAATTGGTAAGGTGAGCAGCCCAGAAAACTAGCCACCGACCCGCCATAAGAATTGGTGTCGTAAATTACCAGATACAGTCCACCGGCATCAACGTAACGACGCAGGGCCATGGTGCAACGCGGCATCTGAAGCACACCGTTCGTTCCTTCCTGAATGCGGATTCCGGCTGTACCGTGCGCATAAAAGATGAGCGGAAGCTGCTTACGCTGCGCCCTTTCCGCGGCCCGGATAATCTTCTCACCTTCAGCCGCCCCCACAGAACCGCCCCGAAACGGAGCTGCAAGACAGATAACTACAGCGTTGATCCCATCCATACGGGTTTCAAAGGTGATGCAGGAAGAACGCAACCCGGTCTTTTTGCGGGCCTCATCCAGCTTGAGATCAAAACCCTCATACTTAAGCGGGTTGGCTGACTCTATGCCGGAATTGAATTCAAAGCCTTCGGCATAATTAAAAACATTGTACAGATACCACTGATATTCCATAGGAAAATGATGCCCGCAATTGCTACAGACCCCGGCAAAATCCCCGAACAAGTCCGGCGCCCAAAGATCCAGACAGCCTTCGGTAGCCGAGTTAGGGCAGGAAAAAGTACGGTCATCCCGACACTTGGGACTGCTGTATTTCCAGCTCCCCTCCTCATAACAAGGGGACTGGTCCGAAGTTGAAAGACAAAGCAGTTTATCACGCACATCACTTGAAATTTTAATATCCGGCCCGGATTCATCCTTATTCTTCAAAAGACGAGCCGTGCGTTCCTTGACCAGATGGGCCTCGGCCTGAATCTCTTCCATACCCTGCTTGGCAGCACGAACAGTACGCCCCACAAGATTATATACGAAGAGGGATTTTGTGCTCCAGGCCATACCCTGCACAACCGCGCCCATCTTCAAAAATACGGACCGCTGATCCATGTAAGCAGAAGTGGAAAGAGTACGAAATTTCTCGTACCGCTTTTCAACCAGCCTTGCGCGGGCACGGGAGCTCAGAGCCCAGCGCATAAAGACGTCCTCGCCCTCTTCAGGTCCTTTATGTTTAAGGGCCATAGCCCGGAAAAGCTTAAGCCCTTTTACGGAGATACAAACCTCATTAGTAGCTCTGATAACCTCTGAACGAAGATTACGGAAAAATTCATAGCTGTTGGGCTTGGCACCTAAATGCGGCTCCTGCACAACACGGTCAATGTACCCCATGTCCAGATTATCTTCAGCAGTAATACCGAGCCTGCGCGCACAACCTGCTATCAGGGAATCATCAACCCGTTTACCATCCCTGAGATTAGCCTCAATGGCAGCCGCTCCTTCCGGGGAAATAACGGAGTAATAGCCATGGGAAAGCATGAGCCTGCGGTCGGCAAGGCCGATAGCCTCAGCACCGCCGGACCCGCCTTCAGAAGTAATAGAAATGATGGGCACATCAATCTTGCCCATCTCGTAAATATTCTTGGCAATCTGCTGAGCTGCGCCGGGATAATCCTCCACCGGGTAGGAACCGGGGGTGAATATATAAGTATGGATGGGAATCCCTTCAGCCTGCGCGACCTTCATATAATGCAGAGCCTTGGCATTGCCCCACGGCTTGACTGAACCACCGTTGCGGAACTCCTGCCCATGCCCTTTCTCCTGCCCGATAACCATGACCGGCTGATGAACGACCTTCTGCCCCACCCTACGGGTAATATAAGCCTGCGCAATGAGCATGGACGGATCAATGCTGAATTCACCCAGCCCGCCCAGTTCGGTGTAGTTATCGTAAACATTTTCCAGAATATCCGTAAGACAGATGCGCTGGGGATGGCGCACAATGCGCACCCGGTCCATGGGAGTCAGCTCTTTTTCCAGCTTGGATTCAAGAAAAGAAAACAGATCTTCAAGACGGGCCAGTTTACGCAGGGAATCCTTGGTGGAGATACTCCCCCGCAAACCACGAAATTCATCCAGCTCGGAACTGAGCATGGAAATATTGGCATTTTCAAGATTACCGAAAATGTCCTTGATGTAACTCAGCCGCTCTGCAAGAGCGTTGATGCGCTTATCAATATTCATAAAATTCCTGAATTATTTCAGCACAAGATACTAAAATTCCAGCAAACCGGAACTTTTATCAATCAAATAAGAAATATTGGATTCAAGCTTCCGTCCCGCCCGGTCCTGCCCCTGCAAAGTCAGACTATTCAAAAACTCTATTCCCCGCTGCTTAGCCTGCTCCAGATTTTTCCCGCGCACAATGGCCAGCGCAAGGTTGGGGTCAAATTCAGTGGGGATTTCATAAGCCCGGTCAGTGGGCACCTGCGTGTAGACTTCCAGCCAGTCCTGCTCCTGCCAGCCGAACTTTTCAATTGTGCCCACCCAAGGGGCAAAATCATTATCCGGATTTTCAGCAATAATACGGAACTCAATGGCAGCCCCGAAAAGATCCACATCATCCTGATCATAATTGATTGAATCGCCCAGACCAAGCCGGATCTGCTCGCGTACGATATTCACGTTGCGCTCGCCCTTGATGGCTGAAATAGCCGCAGAGACGCCGTTCTCCACCTGAATACGGGTATTCACTTCCATCAGAAAGGGTTCGCCGCGCGGTGTGACAATCCATTCCCATGTTCCCACGTTGTCATAATTTACAGCACGGGCCATGGACAGGGAGTGTTCGGTAATACTGTCCAGCACCCCGGAAGCATTAAAAATATAGTGAATTTCATCAGGCGCAAAACCGGGAGCGACCTCAATCCTCTTCTGGTTACCGCTGCTCTGCACCGAGCAGTTACGGGTCCCGAAATGAACGTGCTTTTCCCCGCTCTTCTCACAAACCACTTGAACTTCAAGATGGTTGAAGCCGTAGATACGCTGCTCAATGAGAACGCCTTCATCATTGAACTGACGTTTGGCATAGTTGCGAATACGCCGATAAACAGAACGGAACTCATCGGGATCATTGACCTCTTCAATACCCATACCTCCGCCCCCGGCGGAAGCCTTGACCATAATGGCCGGGGCTTGAAATCCCTGTTCCCTTTGAAATGCGAAAAGGCTGTCGGCAAGCTCAACAGCCTCAAGTTCATCATAAATAGGACTGTCGGACCCCGGAACAGTGGGTACCCCAAGACTACGCGCAAGACGTTTGGTATTAATCTTGTCGCCAAGTTCCTGAATCACCCGCCACGAAGGCCCTATAAAAATAAGCGGTTGTTCCCTTTTTACCACCCGGCGCGCAAACCTGAAATCCTCAGCAAAAAATCCGTATCCCGGATGGATGGCAGAAGCATTACTGCGGTCCGCAACACTGAATATCTCATTGGCATCCCGGTAGGAGCTGATACAAAAGAGACTATCTTCGCCGCCGTTGTCCCGCGCAAAACGAACATGACCACTTTCACTGTCCGCCATGGTATAGACGCAGACGAAATTCTGGTTAAGTTCCAGACAGGCTTTAGCAATCCTGATCGCAATCTCGCCACGGTTGGCGATCAGGACCTTGTGTTCTCCTTTATACACTTTTCAGCACCGGCATAATCAGGATGCGCCTTTCTTCTTGCGCAACAGAATCATACGCTTCTGGACCTCAAGAACGAGCTTATCAAGGCGCGCTTCCTGATACTTGTCCAGCTCAACATAAATACAGCCCATCAGTCCCTTACCAATGTCACGTACAACCTTGATATCAAGACCTGTCAAAAGCTCTTTTTTACCGAGGACAAAGTCCGCCTTGAGCTGCTGGTCCACCTCAAAAGTATCCTTCCCGGCAGAAAAAGCCAGACCGTTAACACTGAAATCTTTCACACTGTAAGTGGAAGGGTACCCTTCAATCCTGAGTGCCAGTCCGGGAAGACTCGTCCGGAACGCACCTCTTGACGTATTGCTATCGAATGAAATGTCCATTCTTCTCTCCAATAATGTTCAACCGGTTAACACCGATGACACCAAACTCAGGTCTAAACATCACACCCGCAGAATATAATCATATATATTTTGAGAGCGGAATTTAAATTTTACTAATTTTTTATAACCGCAGACTTACGGCCCGGTCATAATTTTATCCAACACAAATTCAACACGCCGATTACGCTGACGGTTGCGCTTCGAATTATTAGGAACAAGGGGATCCATCTCGCCCAAGCCCGTTGCGGTAAGTCTATTCGGCTTAATTCCCAATTTCATAAGGTAGCGCAGAACATTTACTGCACGTAAAGATGAAATTTCCCAGTTATCCTTCAACCTGCTCTTACTGCTTGGCTGGGTATCATCAGTGTACCCTTTGATATTGATATACTGGTCGGAGTGGCTGATAAAAAAGTTTTTCAAGGCTTTTACCGCGGCCCGCCCTTTTTTACTGAGCTGCACCTGTCCGGGTTTAAAAAGCACATCCGAGGGCAACTTGATAGTTATCTTGCCGTCCTCAAACTTGGCACTCATAATCCCTTCCACCCCCTTGGTGGTCTGGAGATATTTTACATCTTCAAAGACTTTGCGCTGGGCTTTGATTATCTGCCTGCGGGTGACAACCTGATTGAGGATGGCCCCGGCCTCCTCACGGGAGACCTTGCTGGTGGCGATCTTCTGCAATTTACCACTGATGGATTTGCTCACCGACTGAAAAGTCATATCAAATTTCTTAGCATCAATTTCAGACATGGAATAAAGCAAAATAAAAAAGACCAGCAGCAACATGGATAAGTCAGCAAAAGTGGTTATCCACTCATTCGGCTCATCCTCATCTGCTTCATCGTCAACAATCAGCCCGCCTTTCAGAAGTTCATCATCCATGGCTTAATCTCCGGTCCTGTCTCTGGGAGCCTGAAATGAAGAAAGCTTCTCATAAACCAGTCGGGGGTTATTGTTTTCGAGGATAGACTTGGCACCCTCAAAAATAATCTCAAGATGAAGCTGCTCCTGAAGAGTCCTCGCCCTAAGTTTTGCTCCGATGGGGATAAAAAGCAGGGTTGCCAGCAGGGAACCGTAAAAAGTGGTCAGAATAGCAACAGCCATGGCCGGACCGATGGATGCAGGGTCAGAAAGGTTGGACAGCATCTGGACCAGACCGATCAGAGTACCGAGCATACCAAACGCAGGAGCAAGTCCCGCAAGGCGTTTATACACGTCCTGAGCAATCTTGTGGCGTCTCTTCATGGCCGAAATTTCAATCTGCAAAGTGGCGCGGATAAGTTCAGGATCAGCATTATCTGCAATAAGCTGACATGATTTGCGCAGGACCACGTTCTCGGTCTGGACGTTTTCAAGGGCAATCAGACCTTCACGACGGCTGATTTCAGCAACTTTGACCATGATGCTAACAACTTCGTTGACCTTAACTTTTCTGGAAGAAAAAGCCTTGAATCCTGCGATCATGGCCTGAATAACTTCTTCAAAAGGAAAAGCAACGCAAATAGAAGCCAAAGTACCGCCGATAACAATCATCATACCGGGAACGTTGACAAATACGTCCACCGCACCGCCAATAAAAATTGCACCGACAACCAGGGAAAGCCCGACCAGCATCCCGATTAAAGTGGAAAAATCCATAGAAACCCGTTCTCTTTTAAGTTACTAGTTAAGACGGATAGTTAGAGAAACAAGGAGCAACCACATGCTCCATCCGTACATTAAACCCGAAACTACGAGTAAAAAAACTATGACCTCCCCGGAATCTATACATACTATTAGCAGGCATATACTAGAAAAGATAGATAATTTTCAAGCAACTGCCACCGGAATTATTCTCGGTTCAGGTCTTGGCGAGGCCATAACCCGTCTGGATTCAGCAATTGAAATCCCCTACTCTGAAATTCCGGGATTTCCGCAATCCACAGTCAAGGGCCACAGCGGAAGCCTCATATATGGTTTAATGGAAGGAAAACCAATACTTGTCTTCAGCGGGCGGTTTCACATTTACGAAGGATACAGCGCAGCCGAAGCCTGCACTCCGGTAAGGGTTATGGGTGAGTTGGGCATAAAAAGAATTTTCATTACCAATGCCGCCGGAGCACTCAATCCTCAATTTGATGCCGGGGACCTTATGTTGATCACCGATCAGATCAATTTTACCGGGCACTCCCCGCTGACCGGACAAAATAACGACGATTGGGGAGTCCGTTTCCCGGATATGAGCAAAGTTTACTGCGAGAAATTGCGTGCAACAGCTGTTCAAGCCGCTAAAGACAAGGGAATCCGCCTTGAGCGCGGTGTGTATGTTCAAGTCAGCGGACCCAACCTCGAAACCCCGGCTGAGACCCGCATGTTTAAACGGCTTGGTGCCGACGCAGTAGGCATGTCCACCGCCATCGAAGCCATTGCCGCAGTGCACATGGGCATCAAAGTAATGGGCATAGCCTGTTTGACCAACAAAAACCTGCCGGACTGCATGGCTGAGACAACTCACGAAGCAGTAATCGAGCAGGCTGCCAAGTCTTCAGCCGCCATGTCCGCATTGATTCGAGAAATTATTTCCCGGCTGGATTAGTTTTTTAACTGTCAGGAAGGCCATTTTTCCGGCTCTATTTGCCCGATTTTGTCATCGCAAATAAAATGCCACGGGGTCAAGAGTCTGTATAAGCGTCTCTTTTCTACCGTGGCATTTTCATTGCAAACAATTTAGCGTCAGCAAACCCTTACAATGTTGCTCATATTTAAAAACAGGGAACTTTCATGAAAGGCAGAACAATAAGCTTGATAATGGCACTGACCGCGCTTCTGGCATTTAGCGCATGCTCAGCAGGCTACAAAGAACGGACCTTGGACTACCTCGGCAAACGCCCCACCACCGGACCGTTTTTCAAGGAAGATAATACCCCCATGGTAGAATTGAACTACAAAGCAGGGGACCAGATATCCAATCAACTTGAAGAAAGACTCCCTCCGGGATCACCTATCACCGTGAGCATGTTCCGGCTGCGCGGCAGTACCCTGCAAACTGACTTTGCCAAAGTTCTCACCGAGCAGGTAGCTTCACGCATTGCGCAAAAAGGATTTGCCATTGTTGCTGACAGTTCCCGCTTTCCCACAACCGCCCTTGATGAAGATCTGGCTCCGCCGGAAAAATGTGTACTCGCCGGGGCATATTCCGTCGGCAAAAAACAAATTTTTGTAACTGCCGCAGTTTCAACCGTTGCAGACGGAGAAATTCTAGGTTCATGGGACTGGACTGTGCCCCTCAATTCAAAAACAAAGGCTCTGCTGCCCATCAAGGAAGACCCGGATATCTACCCTATGGTCAATACCTCCGGGCCAATTGAAAGAAATGATCCCGCACAATCCACATCACAACCGCGTTACGTGCCGGACCAATTTCACAACCAGCCCGGCTTTGAGCAGGATATTATGAATTAAGAATGCCTTCGGCGACCCTGCCGGGGGCCTTAAACCCTTTAGTTCAGCTTCGCTGCTTAACCCAATAGTTTATCACTTAAATAGAAACGGGGCATCTCCGATCAACTCGGCGATGCCCCGTTTCAGCTTATATAGTCAAAGGAGGTAGATGAATCCTTTCTTTACAAAACTCTAAAGCGGTACAGGCTGATCAAGAGTAGTCTTGGCCTTTATTTCACCGGTACGCTTAACAATTATTTTTTCTGCCGGAATGTCCGCTCCGGCCTGCTTAAGAGCCGCAGCAACAATCTTGCTGAAATTGGAACAACAGGGAACTTCCATTTCCAGAACAGTGATGGATTTAAGTCCACTCACACTGAAAATTTCGGTCAGACGCTGCACGTACATCTGCACATCATCAAACTTTGGACAGCCCATGAGCACCTTCTTACCGGGCAGAAATCTTTCATGGTAACCCGGAAGCGAGACCGCAACACAGTCCGCAGTCAACAACAGGTCCGCGCCCTTGAGGAAAGGAGCGTCCGCAGGCACCAGACGAATCTGGATAGGCCAGTGGGTCAACTGCGAAGGTCCGGCCTCAGCATCAGTTGGAACATTGGCCTGCTGGCAGGGAGATGCAGCAGGAGCAAAGGCTTCAAGCTTGGAACCCGCACAACCGCAACCGCCGGAGACAGGCTTGGCTCCTGCACCGTTCAGACGCAGGCTTTCAGGGTCAGGCATATGGTTCGGCACTTCACGGCCCTGCTCGGTCAGCAATTCCTTAACTGCTTCAGGATCAAAGTCGTCAGCTTCCACTTCAATAACCTTCAGCGCGCCGGTAGGACATTCGCCCAGACAGGCCCCCAGACCGTCACAGTACTTTTCAGCAACAAGCTTGGCCTTGCCGTCAATTATCTGCAATGCGCCCTCTTCACAGCCCGGTACACACTGGCCGCAACCGTCGCAAAGTTCCTCGTCTATAGAAATCATCTTACGTAATACTTTCATTTTATTATCCTCCATCGCCGTGCCTTATAGGCCTGCGGCGGCTGGGATTTGATGCGCTATCGCGCTTTTTATCTAAGATGCCTTCGGCGATCCTGCCGGAGGCCTTAAACCCTTTTCCAAAAGGGTTTAAGAATCCCAAAACGTTTTAATTGGTTTCAGGTATTGTAAACTTATTCAATTGTGCCTCAGATAATTAAACCTTTAGCGGAAATTTGTATTAAATCTTTCAACGACGCTCTGCCGGGTAAAAATAAATTTAAAGAGTTAATAGAGTCTTCCGGCAAAACAGAGCGACAGCTTATTAAAAGTTTCTGAAAGGGGTGGGGTCTGGGGAGGGGAAAACTCTTGCAAGAGTTTTCCCCTCCCCAGCCGCCGGAGGCAATTAACCGAGAATTGCCTTGAGATCTTCTTCAGGGGTGCTGATGGGCATAATGTTGAAATTTTCAACGAGGAAGTTCAGCACGTTAGGTGTGATGAAAGCGGGAAGACTGGGCCCGAGGCGGATGTCCTTGATGCCGAGGTGCAGCAGAGTCAGCAGGATGGATACAGCCTTCTGCTCGTACCAGGACAGGATCATGGACAGGGGAAGCTCGTTCACGTCGCATTCGAATGCGCCTGCAAGAGCTACTGCGATCTGGATTGCGGAGTAGGCATCATTGCACTGACCGATATCGAGCAGACGGGGGATGCCGCCGATGTCGCCGAGCTGCTTGTCAAAGAAACGGAACTTACCGCAAGCGAGGGTCAGAATAACGGTATCCTGCGGAGCTTGCTCAACGAAATCAGTGTAGTAGTTACGTCCGGGCTTAGCACCGTCACAACCGCCGACGAGGAAGAAGTGCTTGATGGCACCGGCCTTCACGCCTTCGATTACCTTATCTGCCACACCGAGTACGGAATTGCGGGCGAAACCGCAGAGAACTTTGCCGTTGTCAGTATCTGCTGCGAAACCGGGCAGTTCCTTGGCCTTTTCGATTACTGCTGCAAAATCACCGTTGGTTACGTGGGTAACGCCGGGCCAGCCGACGAGACCGGTGGTGTAAATGTTGCCCTTGTAGCTTTCAACAGGCTTCTGAATGCAGTTGGTGGTCATCAGAATGGCACCGGGGAACGCTGCGAATTCCTTGGCCTGATTCTGCCATGCGGTTCCGTAATGACCGTAGAAATGGTCAAACTTTTTCAGTTCGGGGTAACCGTGGCAAGGCAGCATTTCACCATGGGTGTAAATATTGATTCCGGTTCCTTCAGTCTGTTCGAGGAGCTGGCGCAGATCCTTAAGATCATGACCGGAAACGAGGATAGCCTTACCAGCCTTGGCACCGAGGGGAACTTCGGTGGGCACGGGATGACCGTAAGAACCGGTGTTACCTGCATCGAGAAGTTCCATGGCCTTGAGGTTCATTTCACCACACTTCATGGCCCAGCCGACCAGCTCTTCAAGGCCGAGCTGCTGCGGAACAACGGAAAGTGCTTCGTGAATCTGAGCGTAGAGTTCGTCGTCTTCCTGACCGAGAATGGCTGCATGGTCAACGTAAGCAGCTACACCCTTGAGGCCGTAGACAAGAATCTGCTTCAGGGAACGAAGATCTTCATTTTCGTCAAAGGAAGTTACGGGAAATGCTTCACCCTGCTTGCTCAGCTCAGCAGCAGTGGCAGCAACCTTGGTTACAGGACCACAGTCCGCGCTGACCTTGGCGGCCAGTTCGTCACGGGCGGCAGCAACATTCTTAATGACCGGAACAAATCTTTCATCATCAAAGTTAACATTAGTAAGAGTAGAGAAAACTGCTTCAGCAGTAAGGCGGTTTGTTTCAGCTGAAACTGCAACACCTTCTTTACGTGCTGCGGTAGCTGCTGTTCCAAGCTCGACACAAAGCTGAACAAGAAGATCCTGAATGGCGGACACTTCATCAGTCTTACCGCAGACACCCTTAACGGTGCAGCCTTGGCCTTTTGCTGTCTGTTCACACTGGTTGCAAAACATTTTAAACTCCTTTTCAGGTATTTGGTTTTCTACTTCTTCACTACCGAATATCGAAACAACCTTTTTAAGTATTTGATTCAGATCAAAAGCCATAATTTTTCCCCTTCCGTTAAATACTGTTTTAAAGATTAACCTGAGACGGCTTTAAAACTTCGACCCAGCCCGCGTCAGGATTGATTTCTCATTTGTTGAGTCCAAACTAGGCAAATGACGCTTAAAAGTATTTGATTCAGGTCAAAGGAGACATAATTTTCTAATTTTTAATCTTCCCAGTGAATACAATTGGTAGGACAAAGCTCCATTGCAGCCTCCACATCAGACTCGCCGGCCCCTTCGGGATTCTGAACTTGAGCCAAATCACAAGCACCCATTACAAACACACCGGGGCAAACTTCAACACAAGCTTCACAACCAACACATTCATCAACGTCAACAACTACAGTACGACTCATATTTTGCCTCCTCCTAAAAATAGGACAAACCAGACAATCCAAGTTTGAAATTATCACACTCGCAAAACTTGCGAAACATATTTCCTTCTAAACACCAAAACACTATTAAGAATAGTTCTTAATAGTGTTTTGTAAAGTATAAATTTTGAATTTAAAGGAAAAAATCAGATGCGGGCTACCCCCAAAAACAGTGCATGCAGTGATATGACCAGAACCAGAAATATTTTACGCGACATTTCCGGAGCCATAAATGGCAACCGGTAACCGATACTTGCTGAAGCGCAGCTGGAAACACAATCCCCGCAAAGAGTACAGGAAATTCCGGGGCTCCCTGATTCGATATCTGCGGGCCTAAGGGCATTATAACGGCAAGTCCTGCTGCACTTCATACATTTGCAGCAATCTGCTGAAATCTTCATCCGCCAAGGGGAAATACGGCCCAGCAGATTGGAAACAATGCCCATGGGACAAAAAGCCGTGCAATGGACCATCATGCCCATACGCCGGGAAAACCAAAGCATGATCATGATGCCCAGCATACCGAACAGAGCAGCAGACCAGACCGCAATCACAGCTGAAACTCCTGCCGCACGCATCCCCCACGCTGCAACGAGAACAAGTGTCAGCAAAGCCAGCCGCATCCAGATTAGCCGGGAGTTGAAATTATTCGACGGTTTAAGATTACCGATGCGGCTGCACAGGTCATCCCATGCCCCGATATAACAAAGATGACTGCACCACGCCGGACCGACCAGAAGTACCGATACAGTAAAAAGGATAGGCATAAAAAAACCGGAACCGCGAAATACCGGACCTGCGGCAATTAATGCGGGCACGGGCAGGTGGAGTTTCCCGCTCATCAAGCACTGTTCAATCCCGGCTAAGCCGAGGGCCAGTTGCCCGAAAAAGACCAGCGAGAACAAAGCCCAGATGCGCGGGCGCATGGTTTTAGCGCCTTCCGGGCTGAGCATCCTGCCCCCAAGCCATGTCGCGTAGAGAGCCAGCAGAAAGATTTCCGCCCTGCCCCAACCGGGAAAAAAGCGGTCGGCAAGGAGTATAGGGAAGGGAACCTTGCTGCGCGTAATTTCGAGCAGAATTGCGGTCAGCAGGAAAATGGATGCTTTAAACCAGCCCTGTTCCCTGCCCCGCTTAAACCGTTCCCTTCCGGCAGGGGAAAAACAATAGGCAGCAGAAAAGATAGTCAAAGCAAAAACAGCCCCCATAATCAGGGCCAGCCGAATCCAGTCAGCTCCCGCATTGATGCGCAAATTTATCAGCGCGGAACCTTTATCAAGCCAGAGCAGTGAACCGCAACCGAGTAAAATGCCGGCAATATTCCCGGCCCAGCGTTCCCGGCTGAAAGCGAGTCCTGCCGAACCGATCAGAAATACCGCAAGTCCACCATCCCCACCACGCACGGCATGAGCCGCAAGCAGCAGATATGCAATGGAAAGCAAAAAAAGTCCCGTCACCTGACCATCCTGTGATTAGTTTTCATATTACTCGAGCAGAAGTTTGTCATGTCCGGCCCGTTCCATGACCCATCCAAAACGTTTGCCATCCACATAATTTTCCATCCAAATATTCATGCATCTGACAATCAAACCCAGTACTTCATCAGTGGTGTAGACGCCGGGAAGCTCGGTTCCCAGCCGGGGATGGCGTCCAAGCCTACCGCCCACCAGAAAACGCCATCCGCTACGGGAGCAGGAAATAACTTCAGTAGGACAAACATTTGTACAATATCCGCAGACAAGGCACTTCTCGCGGTTTATGAGAATCTTGCCGTCTACCATTTCCATAGCCTCGTCGGGACAGTGGCGCACACACTCCTCACATCCGATACATCCCTCATGGTCAATAACCGGAACACAGGCCCTGATCAGGCCGATATCAGCAATGTGAGGCCGTGAACAACCATTGGGACATGCAGCCACATTTACACTGGCCATTTTATGCCTGCTTACTTTATCACCGAACTTTTGCTCAAGGAATTCAGGCCAGCCTGTTTCCTCAATTGCCTTCTCAATTCGCTTTGAAAAATCTTCATCAATAAACAAGGCAAAACGGCACCCCCCGGCAGTTCCACGGCAGGCATTAATTACAGATGATTTATCCATGCTGTTTCCTTTCTTCGTTTTATCGGTTAGTTAACCATAGAATACAAATTGGGCACAAGCCCTGACTTAAGTCATTTACCGGGCACCATTAATTATAAAGAAAGATGTAATGAAAAAGACACATAATCTGGAAAAAATCAGCCTTTTTGCAGGTCTTAACAGTGAACAACTGGATAAAATCTCACAAATCATCGTCCCACGTGAATTAAAAAAGGGTGAACAGATCTTTATTGCCGGAAGCGATGCCACAGGCTTTTATTCAATCGAGTCGGGAAAAGTAAAAATCTATCGGGAATCACTGGCAGGCAAAGAACAGATTATTCATATTTTCGGGGCTGGAGAGATTTTCGGGGAAGTGCCGGTTTTTCAGGGAGCCTGCTATCCTGCAAGCGCAGTTACTCTTGCTAAATCCACCCTGCTCTATTTCCCGCGTGACCGTTTTGAAAAAGTTATCCGCGAAGACCCGGACCTTGCCATGTCCATGCTGGCCCTGCTCTCTGGAAGGCTGCGTCAATTGGTCAACCAGGTGGCAGCCCTGAGTTTAAGCGAGGTTCCGGCAAGGCTTGCCAGTTACCTGCTCCTGCTCAAATCCACCCAGAATTCCAACAAACTGGAACTGGACCTGCCCAAAGGGCTAATCGCTTCATATCTGGGCACCATTCAGGAAACCCTATCCCGCGTCTTCAAAAAGATGAGCGAACAGGGGCTTATCAAGGTAGAACGAAAAACAGTTGAAATTATTGATGAAGCAACGCTTGAGTTGATTGCCAGCGGTGAAGAGCAGCTCTAGATACAGCCTTTATACAGCCCATCAAGATCAGCTCTGGCCTGCTTGACCAACGTTGCAATCTGCGGCTTGGAATACTGGCGGTTCGCACCTACGGCCTCCCCCTTGTGCAGCAACTCTTCATTAATCAAAGATGAGAAAAGATAAACAGTAAGGTCACGCAGATTAGGATCTTCCTTGATGCGCTTGGTCAGGGCATGACCGTCCATACCCGGCATTTCGATATCCGAGACCACAATCTGGATAAATTCGGAAACATGCAAACCGGTCTTACTAACCTTTGCAGAAATTTCTTCTAAGGCCTTCCAGATCTCAAGACCGTTGGGATAAGCGGTAACATCGAATCCACCCCGCTCAAGGGACATTTTAACCAGATTACGCATGGAACGGGAATCATCAGCGCACAGTGCCTGATAGACACATTCCACCGATTCTTCCACTTCTTCAAGGGCAGCCTTGTCCCGTGCCGGGTTTAGATCTTCCATGGCCTGCTCAAGGTCAAGCACCTGTAAAATGCGGTCTGGATCAGTAAGCTTTACCGTTCCGATGATGGTCCCTTCAGCATACTTAGCCATATTGCCTTGCAGGGATTCAAGCTCGCTCCAGCTGACGCGATGAATCCTGTTAACCCCGGAAACAAGAAAAGCACTGACGATTTCATTAAATTCGGTGACCAGCACCATGCGGCGTTCATTTGTAACCGGCTCCATATGCAGCCAGCCGCTGAGATCAATAAGCGGAATGACCGTACCCATGAATTCAAATATGCCCAGTACCAATGGACTCTTGGTATCAATTGAGGAAGAAGCTCTGGAAATAGAACCATCCTGCTTACGTCCGGAAAAATTTTTAAGATCCGCTTCTCTGACAATTTTCTTAACTTTCGCAACGTTCAGACCGAAAGACCAGCGCTTATATGAATCACCGCTGCCCTCATCAAGGTAAAGCTCTAAAAGCTCCACCTCATTGGTTCCGGATTCAAGCAGAATTCTACTCCCCGTCATTACTGGCTATCCCCTCAATTCGCTTTAGAATCTTAATGTATTTCTTGAACTCAGTTAAATCGTTACATCACCTAAACCTTTCAGTCCAGCCTCTCTTAGCAAAAAGCATCGAATTGATATTAACTTAACTTTTAAGTTTCTTTTTCAAAGTAGCCAGCATGGTGTTAAAAACGTAATTCCAATCGCCGGGCTTTTTCTGACGAAAAAGAGTCATGCTCGAATACCATGGAGAATCCTTGCGCTTGCGCATCCACCGCCAGTCAGGATTATAAGGGATCGCAACCCAGACAGGAAGATTTAAGGCTCCAGCCAAATGGGCAACCGAGGTATCCACGGTAATAATCAGATCCAGCTGTCCCATGATTTTGGCCGTATCCGCAAAATCTTCACAGCCGCTGCCAAGATCACGCACAAGCACCCCACAACCGAATTCATCGCGCTGTCTGGTCTCAGGTCCCTTTTGCAGTGAATATAGACTCACGCCGGGAAGCTCGGCAAAAGGCAGAAAATTTTCAATACTTACCGAACGGTTATGGTCATTTTTATGGGTAGGCTTTCCTGCCCAGACAATTCCGATCTTGAATTTTGTACCGTCAGGAACATGGACCGGAAATCCGGCCTGTGCAGGAGGAATCAGATAGGGGCATTCCCGTGGAATAGAATCCATATCATGTTTCAAAATTCTCGGCAGACTGATGAGCGGAATCTGCACCTCAAATTCCGGTAATTTATCTCCACCACTTACGATCTCAGCGATCCCGTCCATCCCTTGCAATAAAGAAACAAGTTCCGGCTGGCACTCAAAAACAACCCTGCCCCCGGCCTCGGCCACTAAGGGAATGTAACGGCAGAAATTAAGGGTATCCCCGAAACCCTGCTCCGCATAAATGAAAATCGTTTTCCCGTTCAGGGGGGAGCCATCCCAAAGCGGCTGGCGGAAATGACGGACAACAAGCTCTTCACGCTTCCAGCGGTATTCATAAAGCTCAAAGCCGTTGATGAAATCACCTTTTGCCAGCAGGGCCAGAGATTTATCCCAATTAATCCTGTCATCATCGGGTTTGAATTTCAGGCAATGATTAAAGAGTCGGATGGCCTCATCCAACTTGCCCATATCCTGCAAAACCAATCCAAGATTGTAATAGGCATCAATAAATTTGCGATCCAGTTCAATTGCCCGGCGATGGCAGGCTACGGATTCCTTGAGTCGCCCCAGCCTGCGCAGTACATTACCCAGATTGCTCCATGTACCGGGATTGTCCGGCTTTACCGCAATAGACCTACGGTAACAAACCTCAGCAGCCTTAAATTTCTCCTGAGCACGCAGGGCCACTCCAAGATTACCCAGCAATACGGGATCATCCGGCAGTTGCCCCAACGCAACGGAGTATAGAGCAATGGCCTCATCATAATTGCCGGCAGAGTGCTCCTTTACCGCATTGATAAAAACTTCCTTTACCCGCAGAGGAACCGTATCAATCCAGTCCGGCTGTCTATTCCCTTTCTGCCCGGAAGCTGGTTCTTTATTACTCATCGTTCCCTCATGGCATAACTGATGGACCCCATAAACGGCTCAAGAAGATATTCCATCACTGACCGGGTCCCGATGTGGATTCCGGCAATTACACGAATGCCGGGGAAAAGCTTATAATAATTTCCATCGTGCTCAAAAAAATCCTTATCAGTCACAATGCGCACCCGGTAAAAAGTCAGACCCCTATCGGTGGAGTCTGCATCAGGACTGATGTTCACGACCTTACCGTCAATATTGCCGAAACGGGATGCATCACTTGAAGCCAGCTTAACCACCGCCTTCTGCCCGTCCTTTACATAACCGATATCACTGATGGGCAGCCGCGCTTCAATAACAAGCTTATCACCCGCCGGAACAATGTCCATGATGGTCATACCGGGTCGCACAACTTCACCGATACTGACCACGTAAAGTGTCTTGACCACTCCATCCACCGGGGAACGGATGACAGTACGGCTGAGATTGTCCGCAAATTTCCTGAGCCGCTGTGAAAGCTCATCAAATTCCCTGCGGTCCTCCTGCAACTCCTCACGGACAGAAGCCAGATATGAATTCCTGATCTCCCCGATATCAGCCTTGGCCTGCGCCAATGCAGAACGAGCCTTGCCCAGCTTGGCGGAATCCTCCTCAATGGCACTTTTGAGCTTTGATTCTTCCTTGAGAAAACCCAGGTGCTTGTAACGGGAGGTCAAGCCGTCTTCCAGCAGTCCGGCACTGATTTTAATCTGCTCACGCAAAAGTTTCAGGCTGTTGCGGGAGTTTCGCTGCCGGGAAGTAATCTGTTTGATATCCTGTTCCCGCTGCTTGATCTTTTCACGCTCCGAAAGCAGATCGCTCTCAACCCGGGCCTTACGGGTCTGGAATAATTTCAGGGACCGTTTAATCAAAGCGGGAAATTTTTTAAAAATATCTTTGGGATAATCAGGCTCTTCAAGTCCCTTATCCTCAGCGGAAAGACGGGCGATATTGACCCGCAGGGAAGTAACCCGGACCTCCAGTTCATCCACAGTGGAATCACTGGCAGTGGCTTCAAGAACGACAAGTTCCTGCCCCTTTGCCACGCTCTCCCCTTCGCGGACGTTAATCTTCATGATAATGCCGCCCTCAAGGTGCTGCACGGGCTTAACCCTTGAACTGGGAATAACCTCACCTTCCGCCTGACTGACGATATCCAATTGAAAAAAGCAGGCCCAGCCTAAAAATCCCAAGCACATGGCAATGCACAGGAAAAGGAAAAAATGACTGGCACCCTTTACTTCACCGGAATATTCCGGGGTCATACCGGTCATTGCACACTCCCGCTTTTGGACGGTTCAGCCTTATCCTTTTCAACATCCAGTTTCGGGAAAAGCACATTCGGCTTCGGTTTATGCCCAAGATCAATAATAATATCCGCACGCTGCATGAGCCGCATATCCTGTGAAACTATCACCATAGTTTTTTTCGCTTTAGCCATACTCTGGATAATCATATCCATGACCCGCAACCCTTCAATATCAAAGCCCTCGGCAGGCTCATCAAGCACGGCAACCGCCCCTTGAACAGACAAAGCCCTGGCAAGAGCAAGCCTGCGCCGGATACCCACGGCAAGCTCTGCTCCGCCGTTTACCACCTGCGCTTCAAGCCCCTGGGCACTGGTATCAAGATACTTCTTGAGTCCGGCAATCTCCACAACACGCTTAACCCGCTCCTCATCCATATCGGGATTGTTCAAACAGATATTTTCCCTGATGGTGGCATTAAGAAAAGTCGGTTCCTGCGGCAGATACATGACCTGCTTGCGCCACCATGGAGCTGAAAGCTGACGCACATCAACTCCTCCCACAAGAATCTGACCCCGTCCGGGATCGATAAGCCCCAATAAGAGACGCACGAGAGAAGTTTTCCCGGCCCCGTTATGCCCGGTAATAATCACAATATTGCCCGGCTCAATACGCACATCCAGACCTTCGAAAAGAGGTCCGGTTGAACCGGGATAGGCAAAGCCGAGATCTTTAATCTCTATGCCGCCTCTGTAATTTTTAAGTTCTGTCCCTGTTTCAGATTCAAGGGGTTGGCGGACGAACTCCTGCAAGGACTGCATCATCTGCCCAGCCTGCGCGATCATTGCCCGTGATTTCATGAAAGATGCAGATACGGCAAGAGCCTTACCGGAAAGGATTGATGCCCCGATAAGTCCACCGGTGCTCATTGATCCGGCAACAACCTCACGTGCACCCACTGCATAAACCATAACCCGCAACAGCATGGCTATACTTTGCAAAACAGCCTGTCCGCGCGTTCCGCTCTGAACCATGTCACGCTTGATCTGCTGCAATTTACCCATCTGGGTCTGAAAAACATTGTTCAGATATCCGCGCCCGCCAAAAGCCCTGACTGTGTCGGCACCGCTGATGGCATTGGCAAGGTTGCCCCGGTGTATCACCGACTCGTTACGCATGACATCGGTCATCCGTTTGCCGCGCCTCATGTTCAGCCAACCGGCCAGCATGGAACAAACAATAGCCAGCACGGTAATCAGGGCCAACACCGGACTCAAAAAGAAGGTCGCCCCCACAAATAGGATAAAGAACGGCATATCCAGAACAGAACAGATAACTGATGCGTCATAACCGGACTGCACAACCTGTATCCCTCCCATGAGTTCATGAATACGCGCCGGGGGAATCCTGCCCAGAGTATTCATCTTGGCGCGGGCAAGGCAGCCCAGCACGGTCTCGGAAAGCATACGGTCCGGTCCCACATTAACAGCTGAAGCCAGACGCACCCGCACCAAAGTAAAAGCATGATTCAAAACCCCGGCAATGAGCATCCCGGTGGTCAGGGTGATCAGGGTTCCGTCAAAGCCGTACCCGACATAACGGTTCAGGACCTGAATAACGAAGATAGGTGAAGCAAGGGATAGTATATTGATAAAAAAAGAAGCGAGGCAGATCTCAAAGGCAAGAAACGGGTGTAACGACAATCTCCTCAACAACTCTCTCATGTGACCTATCCCCTATCCAAAGTAAGAAAAGCAAAAAACTGCCCGGAAAAAGAAAATTCCATGAGCATGCACACATGGAATTTTCAGTAAACTTCTAAATTACGCCTGTAACTTATTTGAAAACTTCGATGTTCATCATACCCATTTCGTACAGAAGCTTGTAGGCGAAGATAATATTGTCAATGTCAGCGGTAACGCTGGCACTGGTTGCTGTAGAATAATCCCTTTCACCGACGAGAATATCAAGCAGCTCCACCTGTTCACCGGTGGCTCTCTTTTTCTTAATCAGCTCAAGGAATTCCGCGGTGATGTTGGCCTGAGTTCTGTACAGCTCAGCGTTTTTGCGCAGGGTCATAAGCTCAAGCCATGCGTTGCGGACTTTTTCCTCAACATCACGTCTCACGTCCAGAGTCATTTTTCGTATTTCGCGCAAATTGGCTTTAGCAGCCTGAGTGGCTTCATATTCATAAAGACCGGAGAAACCCGTATAGCTGACCTGAAATGTGGCCTTGTTCTCCATTCTTACACCGCTTGCACCCTGATCCTGCTCCCTTCTTTTACCTTCAGCCACGAACTCAAATTTGGGATAAAGGGTTGCTTCCTGCACATCAACATCGTGGGAAAGCCTTTCCTTGGTAAATTTAAGTTGCAGCAGCATGGGGTTCTGGGACTGAGCCTGAGTGATGGCGTCATCAAGAGATGCAGGCATGTAACTGGAAGGCATTTCAACCGGAACCATCTTCTCGATTTCATCCATGGTAACGGGAAAGCCGTAAACAGCCTTGAAACGGTTACGCGCAGTCTGCACAGAACGCTCTATAGTAACCCTGTACGAAGTCGCCCCGGCAAGCTGTGCCTTGATCTGGAGTTCCTTGTAGGAGAGCCCGGCACCACGCTTAACCAGAGTTTCTTCCATACCGGAAAGACGCTTCATACTTTCTTCGGACTGAAGAGCGTACTTGAGGGTTTCCCGTGCCCGGATAAGCTCCAGATAAGCCTGTACACCCTGAATCATCAATTCCTGACGGGTCTGCTCAAGGACTGCTTTATATTCATTCAGCAGCGCATTGGTGCTATCGATATTACTATTCACCCCGCCGAAATCGTACAGCATCTGGGTGGCTTCAATACGTTGTTCATTACGGTATTTATTGGTACCGCCGCCGGGCTTGTCGATCTCCTCGCGTCCACCTTCAATCGAGACATCAACGGATGGAGTCCAACCGGACCAGCTCTGGGAGACAAGATGCTCAGCGGATTCAACACGGGCTTCCGCAGCCTTGATGCGATCATGGGTAGAAAGAAGATCATTGAGAATTGCCCGTAGATAAGGCTTGCCGTCAGACTGCTTTGGATTCATGGGGGACATTTCCTGTTGCGCCAAGGCAACACTGAACGCACCGAACAGCAAGCTGACCGCCATTCCCAGAATAAAAATTCGAACTAATTTCACAACAAATCCCTCCCAAAAGATCCAACTATATTAAAACATTGCAGTATAATTCTATCTTAATCTATTCTTTATACTTTCAGTATATATATAATATTAATTGAAAAATCCAGACGATTCATACATATATAAATAGTATTTACAAATATCTTTTAACATAAAATCAAGCCCAATCCAAAAAAAATGCTGAACATATTAAAAAAAATCACCGGGTCCGATTCATTTTTCCTGCTCCTTACCGGGCTGGCAGTCTCTATTATGGCGGCTTCCCTGTACATTTTTCAACCGCCCATCCTTCAGTTCGTGGATTACAAGATCTACGACCAGTTCATGCGCTCCAGTCCGGTCGGAAAAAAAACAAACATCCCGGTTATTGTCGATATTGACGATGAAAGTCTCGCCGAGCTGGGACAATGGCCGTGGCCCCGCTACCGCATGGCCCTGCTGCTGGCTAAAATCCAACAGGCCGGGGCACTTTCCACCGGGCTTGATATTCTCATCGGTGAGCCGGACCGCACTTCCCCGACTACCATTAAAAAAAGCCTGCGCGAAGAACTAGGCGTTACCGTCAATTTCAAAGGTCTGCCTCAAGGGCTGATGGATAATGATCTGGTTTTGGCAGATGTTCTTAAGCAAGGTCGTTATGTATTAGGATTTTATTTTGACTTTCTGGAAGGACAGGCTCCGTCAGTGAATGACCAACCCTGCTTTGCCAAACCAGTCCCCATTGCCCAGATCAGGGCCAAAGGTGCCCCTCAGCTCAAGGACCTGACTCTCTCCGCGCTGGATGCCATCTGCCCGCTTCCGGTGCTGGCAAAAGCCTCTCCCCTGTGCGGCTTCTACAACTCCATCACTGATTATGACGGGGTGGTCCGCCGGGTACCGCTGATAATTACCCTGAACGGCAAGCAATACCCCAGCCTTGCCCTTGCTACATTAATGAAGGCCCTTGGGCGTAAAAATATCATCGCCAAAACCAGCCTCATCGGCATTGAATCCATCCGCGTGGGTAAAACAACCATCCCCGTGGATGCCAAGGGGCAAATGATGGTTCGCTACCGGGGCGGTATGGAAGAGTTCCCCTACTATAGTGCCAAAGACATCCTCAGCGGCAAGATCGGTGAAAAGGAACTCAAGGGCAAAATAGTATTCATGGGCACCTCTGCCGCAGGACTACGCGATTTAAGGGTTACCCCTTTTGCATCGGATTATCCCGGCGTGGAAGTGCATGCCACTATTGTAGACAACATCCTGACCCGCGATTTCCTCCTCAAGCCGGACTGGGTTCCGGGGCTAGAGCTACTGCTGGTACTTGTGGCGGGCATAGTCTCCATGATCCTGCTGACATGGACCCGCTCCATGTGGATGATCCTGCCCATCGCGGCCATGGGAACGGGCATTGTCTACGGATCGCTCTATATTTTCCAAGCTTACAATGCATACTTCACACCCATGTACGCACTCATAGCACTGGGAATAAACTTCACCCTGCTGACCCTGATCAAATTCTGGCGCGAGGAAGGGCAGAAAAAATTCCTGCAAGCAACCTTCTCATCCTATCTGGCCCCGGAGCTCATTGACGAAATGTTCTCCAACCGCGAAATGCCGGAACTGGGCGGTGAAGCAAGGCAGGTAACCGCCTACTTCACCGACATCCAGAGCTTCTCCACTTTCTCGGAAAAGCTGACCGCGCCGCAGCTGGTTGAACTGCTCAACGAATACCTCTCGGTCATGACCGATATTCTCATCGAAGAAAAAGGAACCCTCGATAAATACGAAGGTGACGCGATCATCGCCTTTTTCGGTGCACCTATGGATGTGCCGGATCACGCCCTGCGCGCCTGCCGGGTAGCTGTAAAAATGCAACAGGCCGGACTCGAATTGCGCGACAAGTGGGCCAAAGAAGTTCAGCTCCCTGATGAACCGGACCGCAACACCAAGAATTTCCCTGAAGAACAATGGGCCAAGGGCGAAAAATGGCCTAAGGTTGTACACAACATGCGTACCAGAATCGGGGTCAACTCAGGTGAGATAGTGGTCGGAAACATGGGCTCATCCATGCGCATGAACTACACCATGATGGGTGACGCGGTTAACCTCGCCGCCCGTCTGGAAGAAGGAGCCAAACAGTTCGGTATCTTTACCGCAGTCTCCCATTTCACCCTTGATCTGGATGTGGAAGTTGACGGCGAAACCCACAAACTTCTTGATCTCGTGGAAGCACGTCTTATCGATAATATTCAGGTGGTCGGTAAAAACGAACCGGTACGCATCTACGAACTGGTAGCAATGAAAGGCGGCCTGACCGAAAACGAGGAGATCCTCTTCGATCTCTTCAACAAAGCCCGCGAAGAATACGTTGCCCAGAACTGGGACAAGGCCATTGAATTATACAAGGAAGCCAACAAATACGAACTCTACGACGATACCAAATTCACGCCCTCGGATGTATTCATCAAGCGCGCCGAAGAGCACAAGCTCAATCCCCCGGTACCAGAAGGAGAAATCTGGGATGGGGTTTATCGGATGACTAAGAAGTAGGGGAATTAACGCAAGCACAAGTTACCCGTGCAGTTAAAAATTCTCGGGAAATATTGACAATTTCCTAAGAATGAAGAACTTCACGGGTATAACTTTGCGAGGAAAATATGAAATTACTGATCGAGAATTTTTACAATATCAAGCACGCCGAACTGGATTTCAAAAAGTTCAATATACTGATCGGACCGCAGGCTGCGGGGAAGAGTTTGATTGCGAAGGTGCTGTATTTTTTGGAAGAAGTAGTAGCTGAGTATGAAATCAAAATAATCTCACCAGAAGAAAGCATCACAGAAGATATGCAGAGTGCATACATTAATCTTTTCTATTCTATTTTTGAACAACGACATATAAATAATGATTTTAAAATAACGTTAACAGACAACAACAATAACGTATGGATATTCCAAAATTCCGGATTAACACCGAATGAATACAATTTCGAAGAATCCTCCGAAACGGATGCACACCAGATAAACTTTGAAATACTTAAATCTGATCTAAAACATATAAAGAAACTACAGGCTGGACTAGAAGACACGATTGAAATTGCAAAGGATAATTCAGAACTAAGTTATACTGAAATAGTTAAATTAAGAGAAAAACTGGAAGAAGCATTTGACTGGATGCGTGTCCTACCACAAAACACTCACTTATTTATACCTGCATCAAGATCTTTAGTTAACATAATTGCAGATAATTCTTTTTGGATGCGAGAAAGCAACGTAGACGCATTATTAGTCCGCTTTGGACAAGCATACTCAAGACAGCTAAAAAAAGATACCACAGACAAACCTCTTACATGCAACACCCTAGAATCAATAACCAAAGGACAGATTGAACGACAAGACTCAGGATACGTTATAAATGAAAACGGAAGACTTGTAAGTCTAGCTAATGCTTCATCTGGGCAGCAAGCAACACTCCCCATTTTAGTTGGGTTAAACAGAGTAAATGAAGCCTCTGTCCAACACACCTACATCGAAGAACCAGAAGCACACATCTTCCCAGAAGCACAATATTTATTAACTCGCTACATCTCGGAAATACACAACCAAACAAATACAAACATAACCCTAACAACCCACAGCCCCTACATCCTAACAGCAGTAAACAACCTCATTTACGCAGGAACTGTAGGCAAGCAAAGTGAAGAAAAAGCTTCAAAAGTCAAAGATATTATCCCTGAAGATCAGTGGTTGAATTCAGAAGACGTAGCTGCGTACATGGTAGAAGCAGATGGAACAGTTCGTTCAATCATGGATGAAGAAAGTGGGTTAATTGACGCTGATAGCATTGACAGTGTTTCGGATAAAATCGGAGTTGAATTCGATAAAATATTCGACATAGAATTCAATGAAGAGGCTTCAGATGCCTAAGAGTTGCGAACAGGTTCTAAAAAAGAAAATTCATGTCTTAGAAGATAAAAAGAATAAATCCAAAGCAACGGTAAGGCTAGAAAATAAAGCTCAAATTAAATTCACTGTAATTGATTTTGACAACTGTGTTATGGAAAACACCAAAGCCTGCGATTACGTTGTGACCACAGATAAACGCGCAATATATGTCGAACTAAAAGGATCAGATATTCGAGAAGGTCACAGACAAATTATACATGCCGCGGACTTCTACAAAAACAACCATAAGAACATAAAGAAAACAGGAATTATTTCTTTCACGGGAAAACCGAAAGAAAACAGTTTTATACAAAGCCAAAAAAGATCATTAATGCTTAAACGCAAACTTGAAATGCTTTGTGACCGTTCTCCGGTAACGCATAAATTATAATACACAACAAGACTCCCCCTGCCGCACCAAACGACAGGGGGAGTCTTAATTTAAAAACATACCAAATTTACAACCGCTTAAACCGATCCCAATTCACAGCATAATTCTTGCCCGCAACAGGCTTGATCAGCTCAAGCTCAATTAACTTTTTGAGGTCACGGCGTGCGGTTGATTCCGCGACACTTATATAGAGGGGTTTGAAAACCGGATCGCCGTAAAGAGCACGTAAAGATACGTCCTTACCTGTCTCAATAAGCTGAAGCATTAGGTCATGCTGCCTGCTGACAATTTTCTTTTCCCGCAGAAGAACTGAAAGATATTCCCTGATAAGTACTGCATTCAAGTCCGAAAGAACTTTTTGCTGCACTTCGCTGAGGCTTTCAATCACGCCTTCAAAATAAAACTTCAGGAACGGGGTCATGTCTCCGCTTTTTCTGGAATCGGAAAAAGCGATGAAATAACGATCTATGTTGCGATAGTAAAAATTGGACATCATCAAGGGCAATAAGCCGCCCTCTCCTGAACTCAAAAGCACCGCTTCGATAAACCTTGCAGTACGCCCGTTACCGTCCTGAAACGGATGAATCATTGCCAGATGGTAATGGGCCGCAGCAGCACGCAACAACAAGTCAGCCACTTTCATTTCTGGCGCATTAATCCACGATATGAAAATTTCCATTAAGGCACGGATATCCGACAGGGTTTTCGGAGGAGTATAAATTCCGCCATGCTCGGCATTTCCGACCTTCACCACTTCATTGCGATATTTCCCCGGAGAATTATGGTAATAATCTATGCCTGCTGTAACTGTCTCGTGAACACTTTTAATAAAATTCTCCGTCAGGTCAGCCGTCACAACCTCCCTATCTTCAAGAGTTTTATACAATCGCTTGAGGTTTCGAATTTCCCTTTCAGCCTGATTTGCTGAAATTTCCTTACCATCAGACAAGCTGTCAGCCATCTTCAACAATTCGCCTACAGCATCCTCGCTCAAAGGATTCCCTTCAATGGCGGCGGTACCGAATATGGAACGCCGAATCAGCTCCGTCTCCATCTTTGCCAGAAACCCCGGCAATACAGGCAGGGACTGCAACAAATTAGACAAAGAACGGGCCTCAACCATCAGGGGTAAGATTTCTGCTGAATCAAATTCACAAGAAAATTTAAATTTTCCCGTCTTAAAGGTCATATGCTCAACAACAGATATTTTGACAGACATTTTGAAAATATATTTGTTTAAAATTTATAACAAAAAAAGTTAAAAACTCAAAAACATGAAACAAACATAGTTCACAAATATTAATTAAGCAACAAAACAAAATCCCCCTGCCGCACCAAACGGCAGGGGAAGTTTAATTTTCATCCATAATCAAAACTATTAGGGATTCCAAAGGGGCTTAGTCCCTTTGGCCGCCGGAGGCGAAATCATCTATCAAAAACGCGAAGCGCACCAACTAATTCTTCACCCGGAAAACCCGCGCCCCCTCAGAGCTGTCTTCTACATTGAAACCGAGTTCCAGCAACTTGTCGCGTAAGCCGTCGGCAGTGGCAAAATCCCTATTTGCGCGGGCAAGCTCGCGTTGCTCCAGCAGATCCTTTGCTTCTTCAGGCAGAGAGACGAACGGAACGGGCATGGCTTCGTGATCGAGGATACCTAGGATATCGTCAACTTCTAGAAGCTGATCAAGACAGAATTTTGCTTCCTTGGCTGAAAGTTTTGCGCTGCCCAGCTGGGAATTAATGGTTTTGGTGAAACTGAACAGGATGGGCCAGAAGCGATGCAGCTTGAGGTTGTCGTTCAGGGCCTGCGAAAGCCCGGACTTGAGGGTGAAGACTTCCTGATCAATATCTTCTGACACCTCACCGGAATCCCCGGCATGGATGCTCAGCCCTGCGGCAAGTTCCTGCAATTTCTGCTGATTCTTAACCCACATGGAAATGGATTGCTCGCTGCAAACCAGCGGCTTCTTGTAGGATGATGAAAGCATCCACATACGCACAGCTATGGGCTGACCGGATTGCTCGATGAGTTCATCAACACAGGGCAGTACCGGACCGCCGGGAAGTACCGGCTGTGCCACCATCCATGCCTGCGGGGAAACCCCGGCCCCGGCCCAGATGGCTCGCAGATTTTCCAGATGCGGAAAACGGTGGATTTCCCCGGCCAGCATAAGACTGACTCCGGGTAGCCCTTCAAGGGCGGTGACCGCCTGCTGCATAAACCAGCTGGGACGCACATTGCCCCACTCGGTCTCGATGATGTCACCAAGCTTGAGGTCTTGCAGAGTAGCCCGCTTAAGCAGGGTGAAATCACGCGGATTCTCCTTCACGTAATCATCCATATCCACTGTCTTGCCGAGGCTTACCTTGTCGATATCCATGTTGGACATCTGTCCGTAGCCCTTGTCGCGGGAAATATCGAAATATACAGAGCGCAGCTTCTCGTAAGCCAAGCCGTGGGCCAGCAATGCCCGGCAAAGCTCCACTGTGCGATCAACGGATTCGGAAGCACGTTCAAAGCGCATGGATTTGCGTACACCCAATAAGTAAGCGGCCTTGCGCACGGCTGTAGCAACTTCAGTAGAAAATGATTCCCGGTCCACACCCCGCTCACGGGAGGCGGCTAGAGTCTGATCCTCAAGATCGGCAAGGCCCACCAGCGCGGAAACCTTGGCTCCCTCGCGCTCAAGATGACGGGCCAGCACATCCAGCAGCACAATGCGCCGGAACACTTCAGGATCGTAGGGATTATCAAAAGACGGTCCCATGGTGAAAAGCCCGGTCTCCGCCTCGGAGATGGAAAGCACCCGGTCCTCGCCGCTGCTGTGGTCAAAAAGTTTCGGCCCCTTAAGTACCTGCGGACGAAACAAGGGAGTGGAAAGATAACGCTCGCCGCCATCGGGAAAAATTGTCACTACCAGTCCGTCTTCAAGCTCAGAGGCGATAGCAGCAGCCCCGGCCATGGCAGCCCCGGAACTCATACCCACAAACACGCCTTCTTCCTTGGCAAGACGGCGGCAGGCATCAAATGCATCATTATCCTGTACCCGGATAATGCGGTCCAGCTTCTGCTTATCGTAGATGCCGGGAGGATAAGATTCCTGCATATTTTTGAGACCCTGAATCTTGTGCCCCGGTTCAGGTTCCACGGCAATCATCTGGATATCTTTGTTCAACTCCTTGAGCCGCTTAGTGATCCCCATGACCGTTCCAGTAGTACCGAGGCAGGCCACAACGTGAGTAACCTTTCCTTCGGTCTGGTCCCATATTTCCTGCCCGGTTCCATCATAATGAGCCTCGATGGAGGCTTCATTGTTGTACTGGTCCATGAGCAGATATTTTTCCGGCTCCTCGCGGTAGAAACGATAAGCCTGTTCAATGGCCCCGTCCGTGGCAAGATGCCCCGGGGTAAGCATAATATCAGCCCCGTAGGCTCGCATGATCATCTTGCGTTCTTCGGAGGCGGTCTCAGGCATGATCAGCATCAGCTTATAACCGCGCACTGCACAGGCCATGGCCAGCCCGATTCCGGTATTGCCGGAAGTGGCTTCAATTATGATTTTATCCGCGGTAAGCTCCCCGCACTTCTCAGCCTTGCGGATCATGGCCCCTGCCGCACGATCCTTAATGGAGCCGCCGGGGTTCATGGCTTCCAGCTTAGCCAGAATCTTGACATTTTTATTGGGATTAAGCCCCCGCATTTCAACAAGGGGGGTTTCGCCTACCAATTCAAGAATATTACGAGCAAACATTTTATTTAATCCTTTCAGCTAATTATCTTTAAGAAAGTAAAAAAGAGTCCGCGTCCTTTTATTTCTGGCAATCATTTTGCAAATACAAAGCAGAAGATCATCAATCTGGTTGGAAAACCGGGGTAAGGAATGAACCCGGTACAAGCTACAGCTAATAAAAACAGTCGCCAAGGACGGAACAAATGTCAGCCTATCCTTTTCTTAAAGACAACATCGAAGCTCTTCAAACATACAACCCGCCCTTTTATGCCTGGCTGAGCAGTCAGGATATTGACGAAGAGAAATTACATGACTCTCTCTTCAATAATAAATTGGGCATTCTCGACTGGAGAATGGAAAACGGCACCGGGATGTTTGAATCCGTCACGCCCAACATGATCTACAAAAGCTGGAAGGCCGAAGAAAAGGCCGAAACCAGTGCAACTTTCATTGTCGGCTGCAATGTGGGCTACGGACTCAATCAGGTACTGATGAGCACCCCCGACACCCACAAAGTCATTGTTACCGACCCTAATCCGGAAATGATACTCGCCTGTCTGGGACAGACCGACTACCGTCCTTTTATGGAGGCCGGAAAACTCCATTTTTGCACAGTCGATGAAAACAGTTTGATGAGTATCATTAAAGACCTCGACCTTCAATTCGTATACGGTAAAATTTATCTGCGGCTGGATATGGCCAGCCAGCAGCTTGGACCGGAATACGCACGCTGGTCCGCCACCATCCGCAACAAAATGGAATCCTTTACCGTGGAAATGACCACCCTGCGTCTCAAGCAGGACGTCATGGTCGGCAACGAGCTGGACAACTTTTCACGCATTCTCGAAGACGGCAGCATCTCCCCGCTCAAGGGAGCCGGACGCGGCATGGGTGCGGTAGTTCTTGGTGCCGGTCCTTCTCTGGCCCAGTTCGGACCGGAACTGGCTAAGAATCCGGGACAGGCAATCTTCACCACCTCTTTGCAGGGTCTCCCCGCTGTGCAGAAAACCGGAATCAAGCCTCACTTCTGTATCGGTATTGACTACAACGCTTCCATGAGCAGGGTTTATGATCAGTTGGACCATGAATGGGCCAAGGATATCCCGCTCATTTACTCCACCAAGCTAGATCATGAAGTGCTTGCCGCATACCCCGGACCGACCATCCCCATGTGGACTGTCGGCGGACTGGGAACATTCGCCCTGAACAACCATGAAGAAGTTTTCGATGCGGGTAGTAACGTCAGTATCACTCTGGCAAGATTTCTGGACTGGTGCGGATTCAACCACATCCTGATGGTTGGACAGGATTTCGCATGGAAAGGTCAGGTCTCCCACGCATCAGGTCACCAGAACTCCGGAGCCCAGTACAACCCGGCTATGCTGGTGGAGCTGGAAAATGCGGACGGAGAAAAACTGACCTCCACCATTCAGTACATGACTTCCAAACGCGAAATGGAAGACGATATCAAAAATCTCCGCGCACCGTTCTTCAACCTCTACGGCGGCTGTGCTGTTATCGAAGGCACCCGCAATGTGGATATGAATGAAGTAAACATGGAAGGGCTGCTCTCCGCGGTACCGGGAAGCATGGAACACTTCAAGACCGCCATGAACATGACCGCCACCCCGCGCAACATGCCGGTATTTGAACCACGCAGCCCCAAGTGGACCTCATCCCTGAATCACGTCACCAAGCGGCTGGAAAAACTTTTCCGCAAGCACGGCAAGAATCAGGAAGAAATCCACAAGACTCTGCACGATGTATATTTCTTCATCAGGCAGGACCTGCTCTACATGCCCTACCTGTACAACGAAATCCTCGACATGGCAGGTCTGGCAAGGGCCAAGTCACGCTACGTGCCCAAGGATCTGCCCCACTACAAACGGATCGTCAAAAAAATTCTGACCAAAGTCCGCCACATGGACCGGGCCATGAATGTGTCCGCAAACCGCAAGGCGGCCTGAAAGGGTCAGCCAGATAACAACGTCCAGTAAGTTAATTCATCATAAGAAAATCCCTTGCAGCACCTGCCCGCTGCAAGGGACTTTCGCTTTGATCATTACAATATATTTTCTTACGAAAACATTGCTTGAATCCTCTCCCGTCAACGTGTAAACCGTGCCCATGAGTGATACTAAGCAAGACATGCCCTATCTCATGGAAGACGGCACACTGGTTATCCCGTTCTCCTGCCCGGACCACGAATACAAGTATTGGAAGAAGGAAGGTAAAAAACTTTCTGAAGTACTTGCGGAACTGAATACGGACAAGGAAACATGGTATAAATTCACCACGGACAAGCACCCGGATGATGTTCCTGCCAAGGACGAATCAGACAATGACGAGGAGTAGGTAATTGAATTCCTTCATTCATAGAAACCTGACCTTCTGCCACTACTTTCTGGGTTCCCTGCCCCTGCTGCTGATTTTTGCAGCCCTTTATTTCAACTTCGGCAGCGAAGCGGAAGTGCTGGCCTTTTTCGATGCCCATGCGCAGGCCCACCCGGATATGAAATCCTTTGCCAAAATCGTTACCAACTGGGGTAACGCCTGTTTTTATCCCATTTACCTCTGGTTTCTGATCACAGGCATCAAACAGCGCAAGACCGATAAATCGCGTCTTCGTTTCGCCCTTGTATTTATAGGCGTACAGCTGGCTGTCAGCCTGATAGCTGTCCGCTTTCTAAAAATCGCCATCGGCAAGCCCCGCCCTGGAGAAGGTCCGTTCTTCGAACCTATGTCCACACGGGGGGCTTACCACTCCATGCCTTCGGGCCATACATGTGAAATTTACGGGGCAAGCCTGCCCTTGATTCTACGCTACCGGAACCTGCTGCTGACTTTGGGACTGGGCTCTTTTGCCGCAGCCGTGGCCTTCAGCCGCATTTACCTGACCTGGCACCATCCCAGTGATGTTTTCTGCGGTTGGATGCTTGGGTCAGTAGCCGGATTCGCCATTCACCTTTTTTCCAAAGAGGACTAGCCCATGCGCTATGAAAAAAGACCATTCATCTGGGACATCATGGAAGCCAATCCGTGGCTTAGTGTCCTGCTCATTCTCTTTTTGCAGTCCATCTTCACCATGGACTACCGTTCCCTGTGGTTTTCCGATGAGGTCCGCTACGCCGATGTCTACCATCAGATGAAGGACGCCGGGCACTGGCTGGTCATGTATCTGAACGGCGTAGCCTACCCGGATAAACCGCCCGTGTACTTCTGGTTCCTGTCACTGATCGATACCCTGACCCCGGCGGACGGCATCAGTGTATTCTTCCTCGGTTCGGCTCTTTCTGCGGCATTTTTCCTGCTTTCCACTGTCAGCTTTGCCCGCACTCTGGGCTGTGGGCGCAAAACATCCCTTGCCGCCGGACTGGTGCTGCTAAGTAATATTTTCTTCATCGGCATTGCCCACTATTCAAGGATGGACCTGCTCTTCGGCGGCTTTATTCTCTGGGCCAATATCTGTCTATTCAAAGGATTCCAGAACCGCGATTCCGGTAAATACTTCATCTGGGCCTTCGCTTTCATGGGCATAGCAACCCTGACCAAAGGGCCCTTGGGACTTATCTTTCCCCTGCTCACCGCTTCCTGCTTCCTGATCTGGAAAGGCAGGCTTAAGCTCCTGCGTAACAAAGGCCTGCTCAAAGGGCTGGGCATCCTTCTGGCAATCCTGCTGGCCTGGGTTGTGGGCGCGCTCATCGTGGACGGCTCTTCCTTTATCCACAATATCTTTTACAAACAGATTTATCAGCGTGCGGTAAGCTCTTTCCATCATGAAGAACCTTTCCAGTACTACCTGATCGCCTTCCCGCTGGCATGGCTGCCGTGGACTCTGGCTATCTTCGCCGTGCCGCTGAAAAAAATCTTCAACATCGATCACTGGGTAGAAGTCACCGCCGACCGCAAAAACAATGCGAATGACGGTCGAGACTGGGCTTGGCTTATGTTCATCAGCGGCTTTGTGCTGCTGACCTGCTTGAGCATCAAGGTACTGATCTACATCCTGCCCCTCTTCGCTCCCCTTGCCATGCTGACCGCGCGCGGCCTTCTTGGTGAAGATGGACAAGAACCGGCTATCAATTCCAAAAAGCTCTGGACTGCTATAGCCGGATTCTACCTGCTTCTTGCTGTGGCAACCCCGTTTGCAGAAGTGCTCATTCCCTTTGACATCACCCTGAACGGACTTTCCTTCACAGTGCTGATCATGGGAGTTGCAGGGCTGGGCCTGCTCGCTCTCAAAAAATCCGGCGCGTACAAAGGACTGCTGGTCATGACTGCTGCCATGGTTCTCTGGCTCCAGCCGTTGGCCCTGATGACCCTGCCTTCACTTGATCCGCTCATGAGCCCCCGCCAGACCGGTGAAATCATGAAAGAATATGTCCAAGAAGGCAGTTACCCGCTGGCTCATAAAATATACTCCGGCATTTTCTCCTTCTACGCCGGAACCAATATCCACGAGACCAGCGAGATCGATGAGATTGAGCAGGTTCTCGCTGAAGAAGACAATGTAATTCTGGTCATGCAGAAAAAATATTATGACCGCTGGGAAAACCGCCCTGACGGAATCGCTGTAATCCACGAGCAGTTCATCTCTGATCGACCTTATTTACTGATAAAAAAATAACTGCCAACCGCTAATATGCCCCGCCCCGCTTTGGACAATCCGAAGCGGGGTTTTTTGTTTTCCAAAAGCCACAGACCGTGCTATCGTGAAACCATAAAGAACAGGCACAACCAACTATACATCCAATACATTTCAGCTTTTCGGAGATGACTATGAGCCGCTCTAAAAACATACTTTTCATTGATGAAGATAAAGCTCAGCTTGAAATGCTGGACAAACAACTGAGTGCCATGAAAAAACGGTGGCAGGTTAATTACGCGTCAAACAAAGACGAAGTCATGACCCTGCTCAGAACAAAGCCCTTTGATATAATCGCCATGGAACTTCAGGTGGATGGATTTGAAGGTGATGAACTTCTTGAGGAGATCAGAACCCGCCAACCCGGAAGTATACGATTCATCATATCCGAATCAGTAAATTCGGAAAACTGCCTGAAATTTGTCAAATACGCCCACCAGTTCATAACCAAGCCGTATCAAAAATCGGAATTAATCGGGAAAATAAAGAAAAGCCTGCGTCTTAAACATATTTTCCTTAACGAGCGTGCAGCAAAAGGAATTGCTTCCATTGAAGAGCTTCCCACAATGCCGGAGCTCTTTATGGAGCTTGAAAGGGAGCTGAGTAAAGATGACGTACTGATCAGCAGTATCGGTAAAATGATCGGCGAAGATATGAGCATGACCGCTGGACTGCTCAAACTTGTAAATTCTCCCTTTTTCGGCCTTTACTCCAAGGTAACCAACCCGGAACAGGCTGTCACCCTGCTGGGGCTGGACAACCTCAAAGGGCTGGTGCTCGGAATTCACCTGTTCAATTCAGCAGGGTCAAACAAAATAGATTTTTCAATCGAAAAACTGGGTGAACATTGTCAATATACTGCGCTCATGGCCCGCGCCATTATCAAAGCGGAAGGCGGCAGCAACGAACTTGCTGAACACACCTTCCTAGCCGGATTCCTTCATGATATCGGCAAGCTGGTCCTCTCCACATCCTACGCTGAGGAATACGGAACTATCCTGAGTATCGTGCGTGATGCAAATATTCCGGTTCAAGAAGCAGAAAAAGACATACTTGGCTTTACTCACGCAGAAGTTGGAGCGTACCTGCTGGCTATCTGGGGATTTGATGAAGATATTATCGAAGCCATTTATTGCCACCACGAACCGCAACGGCTGGGCAGTGTAGACCTGAGTCCGGCGGTAGCTGTCCATGTAGCCAATTCATTTGATCACGAACTGCGAGTCACTAACGTTGACTATGCCCCGCACCTGCTTTCGGCAGAGTGGCTTGAACAAAATGAATTCAGTATCAAGCTTCCGGAATGGCTGCAAATATGCGCAGAACTCATGGAAGACGAAACCGGTGAAGTATAATAAAAAGCCCATCAAATCCTCAGCGGGGAACTTGATGGGCTAATTTTTGAATATCAAAAACTGCATTATTAAAGCACAGGGACCATTATCCGGTAAACCTGCAAGCTATGGGCATACGCCACCCAGTACCAAAGGCTCTGGATGTAATTTTGAGTCCCGGAGCGGCCTGCTTGCGCTTGAACTCCGAAATTCTGATCAATCGCAGGACATGCTGGACAGTTTCCGGATCGAATCCTGTTTCAGCAATTATTTCACTTTCCGCCTTGTGGCCCTCAACCCGTAACTCGATAATACGGTCAAGCACCTCATAAGGAGGCAAAGAATCCTCATCCTTCTGGCCCGGACGCAACTCTGCGGACGGCGGCTTCTCAATGATCGCCACCGGGATGATTTCGCCCCTGCCCTGCTCATTGAGCCAACGGCAGACCCGGAAGACAAGAGTCTTATAGAGGTCGGAAATAACTGCCAGTCCCCCGGCCATGTCTCCGTAAATGGTGCAGTATCCCACAGCCAGCTCACTCTTGTTTCCGGTGGTGACCAGCAAGGCACCCATCTTATTTGAAATAGCCATGACAAGGTTACCGCGAATACGAGACTGGATATTCTCTTCAGTCACGTTGGCAGGCAACCCTGCAAAAGTTTCAGCGAGCGAGTCCTCAAACTGATCCATGAGTTTGTCGATGGGAATGGTGGTACAATTGATGCCGATATTTTTTACCAGATCAAGTGAATCATCAACACTGCCTTTACTTGAATACGGGGAAGGCATGAGCACCCCGGTTACATTCTCAGCTCCAAGGGCCTCAGCAGCTACAGCAGCAGTCAGGGCAGAATCAATACCTCCGGAAAGCCCGAGCACAACCTTACTGAACCCGGTTTTGCCCAGATAATCCCGCAGTCCGAGAACCATGGCCTGCCATGCCTCTGCTTCCTCGCAAAAATCATCTTCCTCAATGCGCCCGGCAGAACAGTCTGATTCAACAATAACTACATCTTCTTGAAAGCCGTGCCCACGCGCAGCCAGATTGCCGTCTGTACTGAAAGCGCAACTGCGCCCGTCAAACACAAGGTCATCATTACCGCCCACCTGATTGGCGTAAAAAACAGGTACCTTGTACTTGGAAGCAATGTCTCCAAGTAATTTTTCGCGAATTCTCTGCTTGCCAATGCTGAACGGTGAAGCGGAAAGGTTGACCAGCACATCCGGATTCATATCCATAATCTGCGGAATGGGATTGCTTCCGTAACGCCTTCCATTACGGTTCTCACGGTCATTCCAGACATCCTCACAGATGGTCACCCCGATTTTCAAACCGTCAAATTCAAAGAAATTTACATTTTCAGCAGGCTCAAAGTAACGCTGCTCATCAAAAACATCGTAAGTAGGCAGCAACCATTTATAGAAAACCTTGGGCACGGCACCATGCTCGATCAGCCATGCACCGTTGCGCAAAGGGTTGCCGATTCCCTCATGATTGAGATCTACGCCGCCGGCCAGCAGAGCCATGCCTTCGGGCATGCGCCGTGAAATTTCGGAAACAGCTTCACGGCAACGGCTAACGAAATCCGCATTCAGCAGCAGATCCCGAGGAGGATAACCGGTCAAAGCAAGTTCAGAGGTAATGCAAAGCCTTGCGCCGCGCTCAGCGGCCCTATTCACTCCGTCGAGAATAAGTTCCACGTTTCCTTCAAGATCACCAACGGTCAGGTTAAGCTGTAACAGGGCTATTTTCATTGATTCATGTCCGTCCTTAGATATTTGGAATGGAGAGTATCTAACGTTTGAAAGGAGGCTTGTCCATTGTCAGAAGCCAAATAATCGCCCCCTGCTTTAACTGTTTACCTTGCACTGAATATGCTGGAATGCTAAACAGTTGTCTATATCTATAGAAGGATCATAAAAATTGGATAAATTAATCAGCCAATGGATTGAAATTGTTAAAAATAGATAAAGTCCAAACCAGAATTGGAGTTCTGATTGTTGTCATTTCCCTGATTTCGTTCGTCGTTTCAGGGGCATATGATTACAACTCCATGCGTAACAATATGCTGGAGGAATTAAACCAGAAAGCTGACGGCCTGGTTGAAAGGCTTTCCGAATCCCTGATCACCCCACTCTGGAACGTTGATCAGGCAGCCATCAACCGTATCCTGCTATCAGAAATGAACGATAAACGCATTAAAGCAATCCTGGTTACCGAAGATAACGGCAACAATGTTTTTTCCGGAAAGATACGCAATGAAGTTTGGGAGATAGTTAATTTTTCGGCTTGGCCAATTGGAAAATTTGTAAAACGCAAAGCTGAAATTTCCATCATGAACCAGCCTATCGGAGCTGTTGAAATTTTTCTTTCGCCGAAATTCATTGATGATGAGCTGTACCAGTCCCTGCTGAGTTCCCTGCTCCGGACCATGCTTCTGGTTATTCTGATCAACCTCGCGCTTTTTGTTACCATGCGCAGAATCCTCATCTCACCCATTACCAAATTGAGCCAGACCGCAAGACAGATTTCACTTGATAAGAATTACAGCGCGCGGGTTAAAATCGAATGTAAAGGGGAGATGGAAAGTCTCGTCAAAAACTTCAACAATATGCTCCAGCAGATTGAAGAACAGGATTTAAAACTCAAACAATACAGCGGGCAGTTGCAGGAAAAAATCCACCAAAGCAACAAAAACCTTGAAAACAGCTACCGGGAACTTAAAATCATCAACCGTGAGCTGGAAATGGCCAAAGACGAAGCAGAAGCCGCATCTAAATCCAAAAGTGAATTCATGGCCAACGTGAGTCATGAAATCCGCACACCCATGAACGCCATCATCGGTATGGCAGACCTGACTATGGAGACCAGTCTTTCGAACAAACAGCGGGAATTTCTGAAGATAATTATCAGCTCAGGAAAAGTTCTGCTACGACTGATAAACGATATCCTCGACTTTTCAAAGATCGAAGCCGGAAAACTCAGCCTCGAAGAAGTCAACTTCAATCTGCACCAGCTCATCCATGACATCAGTGATCTTTTTGTGGAACAAATGGTCGCCTCGCAGACAGAACTTGTAATAGATATCCGCCCGGATGTTCCGCAGCGCATTATAGGTGACCCCCTGCGCCTGAGACAGGTACTGGTCAACATCACCGCAAACGCTTTTAAATTCACCAGCAAAGGTGAAATTATCATCACAGTTTCCGCTGACCAGATAAGTTCCAACAAGGCTGAAATAGTATTCGCCATCAAAGACACAGGAATAGGTATCCCCGAAGACGTGCAACCCCATCTTTTTGAAGCCTTTAAACAGGCGGACGGTTCCACCACCCGTAAATATGGCGGAACAGGGCTGGGACTTTCCATCTCCAAACGCATTGTCAACCTTATGGGCGGCAACATCTGGTTCCGCAGCAGACCCGAAGACGGCAGCACCTTCTTTTTCACCATCACTCCAGATGTGGCAGCAGAACCGTCCTCAGTTGATTTTGAAGTACCGCAGGAGCTTAATAATTATCCGGTTCTGGTAGTGGACGACAACTTTGCTGTTCGCAGTGTACTGGTGCGTTACCTCAAACAGTTCGGCTTTCAACCTACCAGCGTTCCAGACGCAGAGCAGGCTCTCAAACTCATCGAAGAGAAAAAGGACAACCAGTTCAAACTGGTTATTATCGACCTCAAGCTTCCCGGCATGAGCGGCGATGAAGCGAGCATTGTAATCCGCAAAACATACGATACAAAAGAACTGCCCATAATGATGATCACAGCCACTGAGCTGAATACGGCCCTTGCAAAAGCCCAAAAAGCCCAGATCAACAGGATGATCAGCAAACCGCTCAAGCAGGCCACCTTATTCAACTCAATAATGGAAGTTTTCGGCTACGATGCCCCTGAAGAATACTTTAACGAGCCGTCCAAGCCTGTTGAAAATGAATTCAAAGACTTCAGACTGCTGCTTGTGGAAGATAACCCCATAAACCAGCAAGTAGCAGAACAGGTGCTGGAACCCACCGGAATTGAAATTGTGGCTGCCCCCAACGGAGCGGAAGCTGTGAAAATGGTGCAGGAAACAGGCTATGACATAGTCCTCATGGATATCCAGATGCCTGAAATGGACGGCTATGAGGCCACAGCAATAATCCGCAATGATCTCGGCATGAAAGAGCTTCCCATTATCGCCATGACCGCCCACGCCATGCGTGGGGACAAAGAAAGGTGTCTGGCCTCCGGCATGGACGACTATATTCCAAAACCTATTGATAAAGAGCAGATGTTCAGCACTATCCGGGCCTATCTCAAGCAGAACAAAAAACAGGAGCAGCCTGCTGTTTTAGAAACAACGCAAACACCGTCAAACCCCGGTTCAAGTGATATTAAATGTCATGAAATAGATATCTCTGATGTTCTGGAGCGCATTGGCGGAGATATGGAAATTCTGGTCAGCATTCTGCGTAACTTCAAAGATTACAACACCCAGTTCAGCGCAGATGTACAAAAAATGCTACAAGCCGACCAGCTCAAAGAAGCCGGGGATAAGGCTCACACCCTGAAAGGGTCTGCCGCAAATATCTCAGCTGGCGATTTGACCATGGCGGCCCTTGAACTGGAAAAAGCCTGTAAATCTGATCTCAGGGAAGAAGCCGGACTAGCCCTTGAAAAAACAACGGAAAAACTGAATCTACTCCATAAAGAAATTTCTCTGCTTGAGAAAGATTTCGGATGATTTTCCTCAATTTTCAAGGTTCTGCACTTTCATTCAGTTGAAATAAATTTATATTTGAGGCAGAAATCAGCAATCAAACTTGACTGTAAAAAAGGATTTCAAATATGGCGTTAATGTTCGGAAGCCCCAACCGCAAGACAAGCAGGACCATTGAAGATGCCAAAAAGGACCAGCGTCTTGATATGGCCCGCACCCTGTATCTGGGCGGAAAAGTAAAAATAGTGACCACCGAGGAAGTTCCCAACAGAGAAATTCTGGGGACATTCGGTCTGATTGTCTGCCGAAGCTACAACTTCGACAATGCCTTCTACGGCCTCATCGCACAGGCAATAGATGCTAATGCCGATGCCATTGTATGTTACAGGGAATCTGTTTCATTCCACCCAGAAGGGGATAAATTTTATTCCTGCTACGGAACAGCCGTACGACTCAAAAAGATTAAGCAGCCTAAATAAAAAGAACAGGCAGGAATCGTTTATCAGAACGATCCCTGCCTGTTTTTCGACTTATCTATGACTTACCTTTGACTGGTTTAATTTTCCAGATGTCTTCCGCATACTCGCGCATGGTCCGGTCAGTAGAAAACTTGCCCATACGTGCGGTATTTAAAATTGCCTTTCCTGCCCAGAGTTCCCTATCGGTATAATCCTTATCGATCCGTTTCTGGGCATCGCTGTATGATTTAAAATCAGCCAGATGCATGTACTGCTCATTATCAGTGAGCAGCTTATCCACTATCCAGCGGAACAGGTCCGGGCCGTCGGGTGAAAACCTGTTTTCCAGCAAAGCAGTGAAGACCTGCCTGATTTCAGGACTATGGTTGTAAATTTCACGCGGATGGTAACTTCCTTCGCGCAAGGCTTTTTCCACTTCTTCCTGCTTCAGCCCGAAGAGGTAGAAATTATCACCTCCCACCTCTTCCAGCATCTCAATATTTGCCCCGTCGTAGGTGCCCACAGTCAAGGCCCCGTTCATGGCGAACTTCATATTTCCGGTTCCCGAAGCCTCGGTGCCAGCGGTTGAAATCTGCTCACTCACATCACAGGCCGGAATAATCTTCTCTGCCAGAGAAACCCGGTAATCAGGCACAAAGGCCACCTTGAGTATGCCTTCGGCGCGAGGATCATTGTTGACTACATCAGCCACAGAATGGATCAGCTTAATGATCTGCTTGGCCTCCCAATAACCGGGAGCGGCCTTACCCGCAAAAATGAATGCACGGGAGCAGGAAGGCTCCACTTCATTGTCCACCAACTCAAGATAGAGATGCATGATGTGGAGCACATTCAGCAACTGGCGTTTATATTCATGGATACGCTTGGCCTGAATATCGAAGATGGCATCCGGCGGGATATTAATGTCCAAAGTGGCATTGATGAAATTGCCCAGCCGAATTTTATTGGCCCGCTTGGCCGCCATGAATCGGGTACGGAATTCACTGTCATTGACGTGTTCTTCCAATTTACGCAGCTGGTTCAAATCGGTAATCCAGCCATCTCCAAGGGTCTCGGTCAGCAGCGAAGAGAGCGCGGGATTGGCTTTCAGCATCCAGCGTCGCGGGGTTACCCCATTTGTTTTATTGTTGAATTTTTTGGGATCAAGCTCATAAAAATCAAGGAACAAACGGGTTTTAACCAACTCTGAGTGGAGTTCGGATACCCCGTTCACAGAATGGGAACCGACCACAGCCAGATTAGCCATACGGACCTTCTTTACCCCATCTTCACAGATCAGAGACATCCGGCGCAGTTTCTCAGTGTCATCGGGATATTTGCCCTCAACCTTTTTCAAAAAACGGCTGTTAATCTCATAAATAATCTGTAAATGGCGCGGCAGAACCTTTTCCATCAAAGAAACGGACCACAATTCAAGGGCCTCCGGCAACAGAGTATGGTTGGTATAGGCGCAGGTAGCACGAGTAATTTCCCAGGCTTTCTCCCATTCAACACGCCGTTCATCCACCAGATAACGCATCAGCTCTACAACGGTCAGAGCCGGGTGGGTATCATTAAGCTGAATGGCAACGTAATCAGCAAATTCTTCAAAATTTTTGTTCTGGACCATAAACCTGCGCGTAATGTCACGCAGACCGCAAGCCACAAGAAAATACTCCTGAACCAGCCGCAGCTCCTTACCGAACGATACAGACTCCGACGGATATAGAACTTTAGAGACCATCTCGGACTCAACTTTGCGCTGCACAGCCCGAATATAATCGCCGTGGTTGAAGATTCCCATATCGAAATTATCAGATGCCCGTGCCGCAAACAAACGTAGATAATTTACCGTCTTACCACCGTACCCGACCACGGGAATATCATGCGGAACACCGATGAGATCATCCCAATCCACCCACATAGGCAAATACTCGCCGCTGGGCGTAACCGCATTCTCCACCCTTCCGTAAAGGGGAACGATAACTGATTGGTCAGGGCGGGCAATCTGAAGCGGCATACCTTCTTTCATCCAGTAGTCTGCAAGCTCTTTCTGATAACCGTTATGAATGGATTGCCTGAACAGACCGTACTCGTAATGGATCCCGTAACCGCAGCCGGGAAGGTCAAGTGTTGCCAGCGAATCAAGAAAACAAGCAGCCAGCCTGCCGAGTCCTCCGTTACCTAGAGCAGGATCGCGTTCACTGGCCCGGACCTCATCCAGATCGTAACCGAGGTCCTTAAAAATATCCTCGCACAAATCCAGCAGCTCCATATTGCACAGGGAATTACCAAGGCAACGGCCCAGCAGATATTCAATAGAAAAATAATACATGCGCTTGGCTTTCACCCGGCGGTAACGGTCACGGGTCCCGATCATCCTCTCCACCAGTCTGTCACGCAATGCCAGAGCAAGGGCCTTACCGGCATCCCATTCACTGGCATCCTTAACTTCCTTACTCAGAGAATAAATAACATGGTCTCTGATATCCTCGGTAAGACTTTTGCGGTCATTCTGCTTTTTGACCTTGAAGCTGCTTTTTTTCATGGCTCCTCCTGCTGCTACGGGAATTAGGCCTAGGATAACAGCTTGAAGGGGCTAAATCCACTTGAAATCATTATGAACCAAAAAAGAGGAGGCATTTTAAGTTCAGTTATGGCGTGCTTAGACACAAGATGCTATAAACACAGTAATCAAAGTCAAATCATAATAAGAAAAACACATCAATTTGAATAAGTTTATTCTATTGCAGGAGAAAGCCTGATGAAATCGTCAGATAATAAAAACAGCATGAAAAATCTGGAAAAAACGCTAAGGAAAGCTGAAAAAGTCATTCAACAAATTATCAACAGCGGAGTGGCTGAAGACACCATAGTAGAACAAATACAAAGATTTCGCGCGGGCTTTCCAAGCACCCCGCTGCTCAGGCCGTGCACCCCCGATGACGGCATAACCATAATAAACGACCATGAACGCCAACGACTGATTGAAATTTTCAAACAAGCTGCTGAAAATGGACGGATAACCAAATTCGTTCCCGCTTCCGGGGCAGCTACACGCATGTTCAAATCCCTGCTGGCAGTTTACAATTCCAGCGAAGAAGAAATCCCCAACCTCGAAAGCAGTGATGAAAACGTCGTATTCTGCCGCACATTTATTAATTCACTGCCAAAATTCGCATTTCATGATGAACTGAAACAACTCATGGCAGGTAATGGCAAAGACCTGGATAATGCCTTCCAGACCATGGATTTCAGAACCATATTGCATTATGTACTCAGCCCGGAAGGGTTGAATTACGGCGGACTGCCCAAAGGACTGATCCCTTTCCACGGTTATCCCGACCATCCGCGAACTCCGTTTGCCGAGCACATTATCGAGGCTATGGAATATGCCCGAGATACAAAGAACAGAGTTCGAGCTCATTTTACTGTCCCTCCGGCGCACAGGGAAAGAATTGAAAAGCACATCTCCGAAATATTAAAACGGTACCCGGAAATGGATTTCAGGATTTCATATTCAGAGCAACGCAAACAAACCAACACCATCGCCGTGGACCTCAGTGGGGAAGGATTCCGCACAAACGATGACCGCCTACTTTTCAGGCCCGCCGGACATGGTGCCCTGCTGATAAACCTGAACGATCTACAGGGTGACATCGTCTTCCTGAAAAATATCGATAACGTTGCACCGGATCATCTGAAATCCGACACCATTGAGTACAAGCAAATTCTAGGCGGGTTACTGGTAGAATTACAAAAAGAAATTTTCAGCCATGTTCGCCGCATCAAACACGAAACCATTGATACAAACATGCTGAAAACCATAGAAAAATTCATTACCGACCGCCTTTCCTTACCGCTGCCGGACTCATATGGTTTAATGTCGAAAGAGGATAAATCCGCATGGCTGCTTTCCAAGCTCGACCGGCCGATCAGGGTTTGCGGGATGGTTGAAAATACAGGAGAACCCGGCGGCGGGCCATTCTGGGTGGCTGATCCGGATGGTGTTCCGGCAAGGCAGATTGTAGAAAAAAGTCAGGTAGATCTTGATGATCCGGCTCAGGCAAAATGCTTAAGTAAGGCAACGCACTTCAACCCGGTGGATATTATCTGCGGACTGCGCGATTTCGAAGGCAAGCCTTTTAACCTGCTCGAGAGAATCGATAAGGATTCCGGCTTTATCTCAGTAAAATCAAAAGATGGAAAGGAATTGAAAGCCATGGAACTTCCCGGACTATGGAACGGTTCCATGGCCGACTGGACCACAATTTTTGTTGAAGTGCCCCTAAGTACTTTTTCACCGGTAAAAACCGTGAATGATTTACTAAAGTCTGAACATCAACCCGCAAGTTGACCGCTGTCCAAACGGAAAATCACATCAGAAACCTCTTCCAGCCAAAAATGATCGTGGCTGACAATAACAAGGGTGGTTCCCTGCTTATCACGAGCGGAAACAGCAGCATCGTGTATCAGCTGCGTAGATTCCAAATCAAGGCTGGCAGTAGGTTCGTCAAGGAGCAACACTCGTGGGTTAAGGGCCAGACGGGCCGCAAGGGCCACTCGCTGGGCTTCCCCGCCGGAAAGTTCGAACCAATGGCGGTGCATGAATTTTTCCGGCTCCAGACCGACCCGTGAAAGGGAGTCGCATACCTTGTCGCGGACATTCTTTTCTCCGCGCAACTCAAGGCCGTAGGCCACGTTTGCGGCTACGGAACGCTTAAGCAGGTATGGTTCCTGAGTAAGCATGGTAACTTCACGCCGCAGGGCAAGCTCAGGTCCCTCAATTCCCCTGCCGTCATAAAATATTTTACCGGAATCCGGACTTTCCAAAAAAGCAAGCATACGCATGAGGGTGCTTTTTCCGCTGCCGTTATGCCCGGCAAGCCCCACGATGGTCCCCTCGCCTACAATAAATCTTTCTATGGAAAGCACCTGCCGTCCGTTGTAACGCTGGCGGACATTTTCCAGCCTGTACAATTCCTTCATTACTGGCCCGCCCTTTTCCTGATGCCGGACATAAAATAATTAACTGTAAAGGCAATCATCATCAGCACCAGACCAAGCGCGATGCCCATGGCAAACTCACCTTTACCTGTTTCAAGGGCAATGGCGGTAGTGATGGTCCGGGTATGCCATTTGATATTCCCGCCGACCATCATGGAAATACCGATCTCGGAAACAATGCGTCCGTAAGCAGCGGCAGCAGCAAGAATGAGGCTGTAACGGGCCTCCCAGAGGGTGGTGCGTAAAATCTGGCTGTGGGAAGCACCAAGGGTAAGCAGGGTCTGCTTGAGGCGCAGGTCAAGATTTTCCACCGCCGTAGCCATCATGGCAATGACAATAGGCAATCCGAGCAGAGTCTGCCCTACGGCAATACCGGGAATGGTGAAAAGAAGTTCCATCTCACCCATAGGGCCCCTGCGGGATAGCATGGCATAAACCAGCAACCCGATAACAACAGTGGGAAAAGAAAGCAGGGTATCGGCAATAAGGCGTATAGCCCTTTTACCGGGAAATTCGTGATAGCCGAGCAGGAATCCCAGCGGCGCACCGAGAATCAGGGTTACGCTGATAGAAATAGTGGTCACGCATATGGTGGTGAAAATGGCGGAATAGGTTTCCGGGTCAGCTGAAAAAAGCAGTACAAACGCCTGCCAGAAACCATTTAAAATAAAATCCATGTAGTATTAAACCCTCCCTATCAATGCAATACTCTTAATACCAAACGGGTTTTCCAATAACAAGAGCAAAGCCCGTTAAAATTTTGAAGGGAGAGAGCCTCGAGAGGGGGGAACTTTGTCTAAAAGTCCTCCCTCTCAGGCCATCGGAGACATTAATTATTTAGCGTTAGGAATGAAGAGCTTTTTACCGAGCAGCTTAAAATTGCCGATAGCTTTCTGAGTCTTGGGGGAAGCCATCCACTCGGAGAACTTGGTTGCCAGTTCGTACTTGGCATTCTTGCAGTTCGCGGGATCAACAGCCAATACGCTGTACTGGTTGAAGAGGGACTTATCGCCTTCCACCAGAACATTCAGTTCAGGGGAGCCGTTTTTGTTGGCACTGTATTTAATGAAAGTACCGCGGTCAGTCATGATGTAAGCATCGCGTTCTTCAGCAACGGTGATACTTTTGATCATGCCCTGTCCGGTCTGGATGTACCATTTGGCTTTATCAGGAACAGCCATGCCAGCTACTTTCCAGAGGGAAATTTCTTTTTTGTTGGTACCGGAGTTGTCACCACGGCTAACAAAAGCAGCCTTGGAATCAGCAATAGCTTTCATGGCCTGCACAACAGGAAGACCTTTAACACCTGCGGGATCGGAATCGGGACCGATAATTACGAAGTCATTGTACATTACTTCGCGGCGATCTTTGAGCGCGCCCATACCAACGTATTTTTTTTCAGCAGCGGGAGCATGCACCATAAGAACATCAACATCGCAGTTCTGGCCCATTTTGAGAGCCTTACCGGTGCCTACAGCGGTCCATTTCAGTTCGATTCCGGTATCCTTTTTAAACATAGGAGCCAGTTCATCAAGCAGGCCGGTGTTATCTGTACTGGTGGTGGTAGCCATCATCAGGGTTTCAGCCTTGACCAGTCCCGGAGCAACGAGCAGGGAAACGAGAGCGAAAGCAAGCAGCAATACTTTAAGTTTTTTCATTTTTCCTCCAAAGAGAACTCTGTTTAAAAAATTCGTAAATCCAGATCATCCGCAAAATTAAGGCCGCGACTGATAATAGGCGGGACCAGCATAAATATAGATCAGAAAGAGTGCTCTATGTCAATACAAGCACAATTATACGCTTAGTCTTAACCCGTTTTAGCACCAAAAATGTGCTGAAACAGGCGCAAAAAAGAAGAACTTGCCCGCAATGCCTGTTACCCCTATGCTAATTTAAATATATCAGGCGGAGCATGATGAAAGAAAGTTTCAGCTATACAATAAAAGAATATTCCGGTGGTGAATTCAAGGAAAAAGAGATCAGCAGCATCCTTGAAGTCCCTTTGACCATCAATCTTAACGGCCGTGAAGTGGTAACTCTGCTGACCACTGCCCGCTATCCGGATTACCTTGCCGTGGGCTTCCTTAAATCGGACGCCTATATAGCTTCCCGCGATCAGGTTACCGACCTTAAAATAACTGAATACGAAGACCGCATCATCGCGGACGTAAGTACCAGCCATGATCCATGGAAGGGCCGGGTCCTCGAATATTCAATCACTTCCGGCTGCGGTAAAGGCACCAACTTCGGACGCAATGTTTCCACCATTTCCAAACGGAATATCAACTCACAACTGACGGTTACACCGGAGCAGATTCTCAAACATGCCAACGAGCTGCATTCCCGCTCCACTCTTTATAACAAGACCCGCGGCTGCCATAATTCATCCCTGTGTACCCCCGAAGAAATGCTCTACTTCCGGGAAGACATCGGCCGCCACAATGCCATTGATATGATCGTAGGCCAGTGTTTTCTTGAAAATGTGCCCACAGACGGCAAAATGATTGTTTCCACCGGGCGGGTGGCCTCGGAAATCCTGCTCAAAGCCGTACGCATCGGAGTTCCGGTGCTGGCCTCCACTGCTGTGGCAACCAGTTTTTCCGTAGAGCTGGCCCGCAAGATCGGTATCACCCTCATCGGCAATATCTCCAAAACCGGATTCTGGGTTTACAACGATCAAGGCCGTATCAGCGGCTTGTAATCTTTACAGGCACTTAAATTATACCATTTTAACCATAATATTTTTTTGAAATAATCGATTAGACTTTGTGTCAAAACGTGATTAATTAACACTCCAATGCAGCTGCCTAAGATTAGGCATATGCTTTTTTTAACAGGAATGAAACAAACCCGGCTGACCCTACTGCCGGGTTCCCCTTAAGGAGTGTTTTTTATAATGAATTTTGATTACAACAATGCCAAGGAACAGCTGGACAAAAAAGTATCCGAGCTGCGGGAAAAGCCCTTTCTTCCGGAAGAGCTTGTCAATTTAATTGCAAATGTTGCCGCCATCCAGCTGGAAGCACAGCAGCACTCCTCTCCAACCATACCGACAAATCTGGCTTCTGCTGAAGCCAACCTTCAAGGCCGCCCGCTGCTGACCCGCGAGGACTTCACTTATGATTATGAACAGGCCTGCAAGCTGGTAGACAGCTTGGCCGAAATGGTGAGTAAAGAAGAAGGGCCCATTGCCGAAGCAAGCACACTCATCACTGCAAACATCAAATCCGGTGAATTAGACCTGAAAGAAGCGTTCAAAGCCTACCTTGAAACAAACGAAGATTTTTTCATGGGCTGGGCGGAGAAAATGCCCGAAGCTCCGCGCACGCTCAGTTTTCTCATCCAGTCTGCATTGACTCCTTCCATAAAAACCGTTGCCGCTGCACTGGCAGACAAGCTGCCTGAGATAGAAGCAGACACTTCTGAACGGGCTGACAATGAAGAACTGGACTTCGAACTGGAACAGCCCGCGCCGCGTAACCACGGACACTGTCCCATCTGCGGCTCTGTGCCTTTCATGCACACCCTGCACCACCAGCAGGGCTTCCGCTATGCCAGCTGTTCCTTCTGCCACACCGAGTACCGAGTGCGCAGAATGGCCTGTGCTTACTGCGATGAGACCAACGCAGATAACCTCAAATTTTTCACTGTGGAAGAAGCACCGGGCTACCGGGTCGATGTCTGCGATTCCTGCAAGACTTACCTAAAAACTACCGACTTCCGAAAGCTGGACAGAACGTCCGTGCCCGCCCTTAACGACCTTGAGTCCCTGCCCCTTGATTTTGTAGCAGTGGAAGAAGGTTACAGCCGGGGCACCCTATCCGTCTGGGGGTTCTAAAATGGTGCTTACCGACAAGATAGGCCGCACTGTAAATTATCTGCGGCTGAGCGTTACCGATCGCTGTAACCTGCGCTGCATGTATTGCGTGACCAAGGATTTCAAGTTCATCCCCCACCCGGCTATCCTGCGCTACGAGGAAATGCTGCGGCTGGTGGATCTGGCTGCTTCCATGAATATTTCCAAACTGAGGCTAACCGGAGGAGAACCCTTTGCCCGCCGCGGTTTCATGGATTTTATTTCAGCGGTCATGAACAGCCACCCGGAGCTGGACCTGCGTATCACCACCAACGGAACACTCATTGAACCGCTGGTGCCGGAACTCAAAAAGATAGGGGTCAGCAGGCTGAACATATCGCTGGATACCCTTGACCGTGAGACCTTCAAGGAAGTTACCGGACGTGATCACCTCAACGAGGTGCTGACTGCTATTTCCGCCTGCCTCTCAGCCGGGATCAGGGTTAAAGTCAATGCTGTTGCCATGAAAGGAATCAACGACAAGGAACTGGGGTCTTTCATTGATTTTGCGCGGGAAAATCCCATCGACATGCGCTTCATCGAATTCATGCCCATGGGCGATGACACCAAATCCGACAGCAGATTCTGGTCTGCGGATGATATCCTTGAACAAGCCCGGCAATATGCGGTCCTCACAAAGGAAAAAGTCAGACCTGAGAATCACGGCCCTGCGCGCGTGTATGCCATTGAAAACGGCAAAGGCAGGCTGGGCCTTATTTCCCCGGTCAGCTCCCACTTCTGCGCCACCTGCAACAGGCTGCGCATCACCTCTGACGGTCAGCTGCGGACCTGTCTTTTTTCCGACAAGACCTACGGGCTGCGTGACATTTTAAGGAACCCCGAGCTCGATGACGACGCACTGCGCAAAGTAATCGCAGAAGCCACTCTCGACAAACCGCTGGGGTACCATCTCTTAGAACAAAGATCAGGATGTGAAGGTGTATGCGAAACACAGATGTCGGCAATAGGCGGATAGAAGAAGCGGCTCTGGAAGCTGTTTCCGAAAGCAGGGATGAATTGCTTGAACGGCTGGTATCCTCCGAAGAGGAAGCCAGAAATTTCCTGCTGCACAAAGCCTTGGGAGACCGCAACCCCTTCTGCCCCCGCTGCCGGGAGCATAAGCTCTATAATCTCAATGGCGACCGCTACCGCTGCTCTTCCTGCAAATACACCTTTCAGGATTTCAGCGGTCGCTGGATCAACAACGGTGGCCTCTCCTGCCGCGAATGGGTGCGCCTCATCCAGATGTTCGCCGAGGATCACACCGCACATGCAATCTCCATAGACCTTGAACTTTCCTACAACGCAACCTACAAGGCCATCACCGCGCTCAGATTTGCAATTCTGGCACAGGCCATCGATGCCCAACAATTGCTAAGTTCCGAAACAGGACTGCACACCCATCTCAAGAACAAAAAACTCACTGGAGTGCCTTCCAAAAAGTCCACCGGAACCATCCCTGTTTTCGGAATAATGGAAAAAAACGGCTGGGTGTTCATCGACTTAATGCAGAACATCAGCGCCGAATCGGTATTCCACTTCAACCACAACTTCCACCTAAAGCTGGTCCGTCACGGAAGCATCATCCACACCGACCGATACCAGAAGTACGATTCCCTGATCCTATGCGGAGATGATTCCCTACCGCTAGATTACATCCGCAAGTACCCGGACATCACCCCGCACATAGAAATTTCCGGCGGGGAATTCTGGCAATTCGCCCGTCAGCGTTTCAAGCGCTACAAAGGAATTTCCCCGCATCGCTTTCCTTTATATTTGAAGGAACTGGAATTTAGATTCAACAATCGTTCGAAGGATTTGTTCGATTTATTGACTACTTATATTTGTAAGATTGTGCCGGACGTGGATTAGTATTTATTGATTTTTTGATTGGTAGGAAATGGAAAACCTCCCCTGCTTTGGTAAGCGGGGGAGGTTTTTTAGCGCTGGATTTAAAAAGTTAATGAGAAATTAAATTTTCGATTCGCCCCTTCAACGATCCAAGCTTTGATACAATTCTATCTTTGTATTCATGTTTTGCAATTGATGCTGCAAAAGATTTGTCCGTACGCCATAGATCACATTCATACAGGTATACAGCTTGAGCTGCGTCATAAAAATCTGACCTTTTTACTTTACGACTTGTGTCTTTTATATATGAAAAAAGATACCTTGAATAAATATCCCAAAACAAGATATTATTGATAACAGGCGTATTTTTATAACGTTCTTTGGATCTACAGACTGACAACAACTTCTGTCTAAAATCATCAAAAGTCTCATCTGTCTTCAGCGCCTCTTTTCTATATTGTAAGATAAAGTTTTCCATTTTTGCAGGAATATTATCCACTAGAGCTGAAAATCCTGAAATTCCACCACTTACAGCAAGAACATTAACAATCACATCCGGTCTAAACATGCGAGTAACAATATCATCCACACCTTGCTTAGTTAGTTGATTAGTAAGGTATCTGGTTATCGGTTTCCTCGAAAAAACATAATGCATAACATCTTGCGTTGTTCTATCTAGGTTTAACTCATTCATCCTTGAGAGCTTATCCTCAAATGCGCTAACCTCTTTAATATGCTCTTTTAACTTTTTAACTCTACTAGACAAACTTCTCTTTTTCTTCTTCCTAAAATGCAAATCAGATAACCAAGTAATCAGACCTTCAAATGAAAAAGGAAAGGGCATCTCAGGAAAATAAATGTCTATAGCTGAAACGAACTCACCTACAAACTTTGCTCGATCAACCCGATTTTGAAAATACTCGCCATTAGGACTTTCAATGTCCTGAATGAATTCAAAGAAAGTAATAGGGCCACAAACAAACTCAACATCCCCACTATGCCTTTGTCCTATTAAGTACTCTTTAAGGTCCGAATTACAAGCATGCGCTAGATTGTGGTAGTCTTGAGTGTCCAAATAAACTTTGATCGGCTGGCCCATGCCACCTCCTGAAACATTTATGTAATTTTATAAATCAAAATGCCAGTTGATCAAATAACAACTGTTGCTCAAATGTAAAGCCCCTCACAGCTAAAGCTGCAAGGGGCTTTCCCATAGATATCTAAAAAACTAATCTCAACCCTTAACAACCCGATCCTTCCCCAGCACTTTCGATTCATACATAGCCTTATCAGCACGCTGAGCCAATGAATCAAGGGAATCATCCATGTTAAATCCGGCTACACCGCAACTGACCGTGATCCTGACTTCTTCGCCTTCGGCAGAATCATCACCACACTTACAGTTGCAACACGCGGATGAACGAATGCGTTCTGCCACACTCATGGCTATATCCACATTACCGGAAACCAGAATAATAAATTCATCGCCACCCCAACGGGCGCAGAAATCATCATTTCTGATTGCGGAACATACTTTGGATGAAATGTCCTTAATCAGATTATCACCTTGTAAATGCCCACATAAATCATTCACCCGTTTAAAACCGTCAATATCCAGCAGAATTATTGAAAAATCGTTCCCATTACGGAAATAATTATTCATCGCAATATCAAAACGATTCTCGAATGCACGACGGTTGGCTAACCCGGTCAAGGCATCTGTTCCGGCCTGTTTTTCCAGCCGTATTTGGAAATGATTAATAGTCAGAATACTTAACAAAAGAATCAGCAGGGTTGTGCCGCCACCAACCAAAAGAGTTCTTGATAAATTATCCCGCGCCGCGCCGAGGGAACCTCTCTCACTTTGCTGCACCACAAGTACCCATTCAAATTCAGGGATATAACGAGTAGTCAAATATTCCTTTTCACCGCCAGCAGAAAACTCAAATATTGCGGGTTCGCTGTTGGGACTGAGCATCTGTTCTGCCACTGTCATCAGGCCCGGTAAATTCTTGATATTTACCTTTTCTATTAAATTCACATTGCTATGCGCCTGCACCACACCGGCTAAATCCACTAAAAATATTTGCTTGGAATACTTTTCAGAAAAACTTGCTAAAAGCTTTGAAACCTTATCCATCTTAAGGCCAACACCGGCAACTCCAAGAAACTTTCCATCATTATCCTCAACTCGGTGATTAATAAAAATAGTCAGAATATTACTCGCCGCCTCGTTAGTATCAACATCAAGATCAAATCCCTCACCGGATTTGACAAAATCATAATACCAGACATCGTGCCTGTCCTGTTCGGAAACCTTTTTTAAAACCCCGCCGGGATAATAATATTTTCTGGTACTCGCTGAGACAAAAAAAGCACTGAAAAATCCATACTCGTCTTGGATCTCGCTCAGATAACGTTTGATGGCATTTGGATCTTTCTCGCCATAAGCAGTCCAATCCTGAAGAAAGGTATCATTTGCCATGAGCGATGAAACAAAAATTGGACGCATCAACCCGGACTGAATTTCTGAATATATATTGTCACGAGTCAGCGGTAAGGCGGAATAAACTATTTCATCATGAATATTTTTGCGGGTAACATTATAGTTGAACAGACTGATGAGAACAAATGCGCCAACCAGAATAGCGGTCACTGCCATTATCAGTTTAACTCGTATGGACATTTATTCTCCGCGAAAAAAAAGGCCTAACGGCCTTTGCTACTATTAACCATAATTTTTTCCACCACCGGCACTTAAAACAAACTTCCCTGTCCCCCGGAAGCAACCTTCTGAAGATGCTGATAAGCTCTAGCGGTAGCGACACGCCCGCGGGATGTGCGTTTTAAAAAACCGCACTGAATGAGATACGGCTCGTAAATATCCTCAATGGTGCGCACTTCTTCGGAACAGGCCACAGCGATGGTTTTTACACCTACAGGGCCGCCACCGAACTGGTCTATCAAAATAGAAAGAATCTTGCGGTCCATGTAATCGAGTCCAAGGGGATCAACATCCAGCTTGTTCAAGGCCATGTCGGCCAGTTCGCCGGTTACGACCCCATCACCATGCACGGTGGCGAAATCACGAACCCTGCGCAGAAGTCGGTTGGCAATACGCGGTGTGCCACGTGAACGCTTGCCGATTATCAGCGCGCCTTCGTCGGTGACCTTGAGGTCGAAAATACGGGCCGCGCGGGTAACTATGCGGGCCAGTTCTTCTGGAGAATAAAATTCTAAACGAAAAATACAGCCGAAACGATCACGCAAAGGTGAAGTAAGCAGCCCCAAACGGGTTGTAGCACCTACGAGAGTAAACGGCTCAAGGTCGATCTTCACAGTACGGGCGGCAGGTCCCTGCCCGATGATGAGGTCGATGTTAAAATCCTCCATGGCCGGATAGAGCACTTCCTCTACATTTGCAGGCACACGGTGGATTTCATCAATAAAAAGGATATCGTTGCGGGAAAGATTGGTTAGAATAGCAGCGAGGTCACCACTGCGTTCTATTACAGGACCGGATGTGGTAATAAGATTGACCCCAAGCTCGGAAGCAATAATCCGGGCAAGAGTTGTCTTACCAAGGCCGGGGTTGCCGTAGAAAAGAGAATGGTCCATGGCATTGCCGCGCCCACGCGCAGCCTGAATGAAAACATCAAGGTTGTCGCGCAGATCGTCCTGCCCGATAAAATCGGCCAGCCGTTGCGGTCTGATGTGATCGTCTGAACCGTTGCTTTCAATCATATTCCGGTACTGCCTGCTGAAAAATTACTTGTTCTGGGAAATCTTTTTCAAAGCTACGCGGATAGCTCCACCAGCGTCAAGATCCGCTTCCTCTTCAAATATTTCCTTGAGGATTTCACGTACTTCGTCGTCAGCGTAACCAAGATTGCGTAGGCCGGAAAGGGCATCGAGAAATTCACTGCGGTCACCTTCCACCGGACAGGCACCGCTACGCACAGTGGCGGATTTGAGAGTCTCCATTTTATCCTTAAGAGACCACAAAATCTGGCGAGCGGACTTGGGGCCAATACCGGGAACAATGGACAGGGTCTTCACATCCTCGCGAAAAACGAGATCCTGCAATTCCTTGGGACCGAACTGGGAAAGGATAGCCAATGCCTTTTTAGGGCCGAGGCGATCGACTGAAATAAGGGTGCGGAAAACCTCACGGTCATCAAAGCAGGGAAAGCCGTAGAGATCAAAAGCGTCCTCACGGATCACGGAATGAACGTAAAAAGTCACATCCGAGCCGGATTCCGGCAGGGTGGAAATAGCGGTGAGGGTCAGGAAAAGTTCATAGCCCACTCCGCCGGGAGTGAGAATGATGCAGGATTTATCTGTAGCTTCTAAGAGCTTACCGTGGATATAGGCGATCATTTTCCAGCTACCTTTGCGAATCTTCGTTCATTGAGATGACAGATCGCAATGCCCAGTGCATCGGTGGTATCGTTGGCCCACTTGGTGTTTTTCACCCCGAGGATACGCTCCACCATAAAGGCGACCTGTGATTTATCAGCCCGCCCGCTACCCACAAGATTACGTTTAACCTTGGTAGGCTCATACCCGGAAACCACTAGCCCGGATACCGCACAGGCAGCCATAGCCGCGCCGCGAGCCTGCCCCAGCTTAAGGGCCGAAGCCGGATTAGAGGCGACAAACGCATTTTCGATTGCCGCCTCATCCGGTGAATGATCATTTATAAGCTCAGCTATGCGGGAGTAAATTTCCCCAAGCCTTGAGCACATGGGATTCTTGGTATTGGTCCGGATTGTCCCGGCATCCACAAGGGAAACCTGCCCGGAAAGTTCGCGTACAATTCCGTATCCGGTTACGCGGGTTCCGGGGTCAATGCCGATGATTACAATACCGGAATCTCCCATCTAGCCTTCCATTTCAGCCATAAGCTCATCGGGGAAGTCAGCGTTAACGTGCACGTTCTGCACATCGTCGTTGTCTTCCAGCTTTTCCATGAGGTTCATGAGCTTCTTGGCGTTGGAAACATCAACTTCTACGAGGTTCTTGGGCACGAAAGCGAGGTCGGAGCTTTTTGCTTCGCACTCAGCTGCTTCAAAAGCCTTCTGAACTTCGGTGAAATCTTCGGGCATGCAGTGAACTTCGAGGGAATCGTCTTCAGCGATTACGTCCTCAGCACCGCCTTCAAGGCCGATTTCCAGCAGCTGGTCTTCGGTGTACTTTTCAGCATCAAAAACCATGACGCCTTTTTTATCGAACATCCATGCAACGCAGCCTGCTTCACCCATGGAACCACCGGCTTTACCAAGTGCGTGACGCACTTCAGCAACAGTACGGTTCTTGTTATCGGTTGCAGCTTCAACAAGAATCGCTACACCGCCGGGACCGTAACCTTCATACATGACTTCAGAAATATCGCCACCGGCCAGTTCGCCGGTACCTTTTTTGATCGCGGTATCGATCTTATCGTTAGGCATGTTCACAGCTTTAGCCTTGGAAATGGCAAGACGCAGAGAAGCGTTCATGGCCGGATCGCCTCCGCCCTTGGCTGCAAGGATGATATCCTTTGCCATTTTGGTGAAAATTTTACCGCGCTTGGCGTCCTGTCTACCTTTTCTGTGCTGAATATTAGCCCATTTACTATGTCCGGCCATTTTTTCCTCCTGAGAATATCAAAGTCCCGTCGCTCTTAAATTTGGCGGGACAGTATTTATATATGTATGAAGAACCAGTCTTCTTACCCTTCAATGCCACGAAAGCCAAGTCCTACGATAAAGAACTCTTTGCTTTCCTCTCTGCAACTCTTCGGCTTGAATCTTTTTACCTTGGAAAACATCTTGCGCAGAGAATCGGTATACCCTTTAACGTCGGGTCCGTCGAAAATTTTAACGATAAAATGACCGCCTTCCTTAAGTCTGCTGGGCACGATGTCACGCGCACGCTCGCAAAGCTCAAGAGAATTAGCCTGATCGGCAAACTTTACCCCGGTAGTCTTGGGAGCCATGTCACTGATGATCAGGTCATAGGGCAACTGCTTATCCATTGCAGCCAAAAGTTCCGGGGAATCCTCGAATACGTCGGCCTGCAAAAAAGTTGCGTTATCAGGAAAGACGGTGTCGGTAGACTGGATATCTACTGCAAGTACACGTCCGTTGTCCCCAACCTTCTTGGCGGCAAAAAGGGTCCATGAACCGGGAGCAGCCCCGAGATCCATAACGTTCTGGCCTTTTGCGAAAACCTTGAAACGTTTGTCCAGTTCCTGAAGTTTGTAAACGGAACGGGCGGGATAGTTTTCCTTTTTGGCCCTTTTAAAATAATGATCGCGATATTGTTTCATAATCTGAATTTATGTTTCGCAGTGATCCAGCAAAGACATTTAGGACCGACTGCGTTATAAGGTGTCTGGAAATTAACTTATTACGGCCCGCAAGCCAAGTATCGATAAGCAATGCAACGCCCCGAAAGAATCCGCATAAAAAACGAATCCGCCCAACTGCAATCCCTGCCCGAAGGCGAAAGATACTTTCAGGACCTAGGCGGCGAGGGAGAAATCCTGTTCCTCGGTCTTGGCCCGAATCCGGCCTTGGCAGCGGAGCTATTCCCGCAGGCGAAAATTTTATATTACATGGAATGCACCGAACTCTCGACGCAACTGCCCGAAGGGTATACAACCCCGGCCCAATTTAAGCAAATCAGCGCAGACGAAGCTGGTGACCTGTCCGGTTTCAGGATAATTCTATACACACCGGGCAAACGGCTGTTTCCCTCTTTCTGGGAACCGCGACTCTCCAAGCTGAGCGTAGCCCGCGCCGGAATCAGACGCAAAAAAAGAAGTAAAACAGTATGGATTCCCGGCGACGAAAATTCCTTGCTGCTGCCGGAACTCTGCCGGGCCTTCAAGGCCGAGGGCTTCTCTTACAGGGTTATCGAACCGGATGCAATGCGCAAAGATCTGCTTAATCTGCTGAGCAGCGACCTGCCGGAACTTGTCCTGAGTGTGAATTTCAACGGACTGGATAATGCGGGCGAAACATTTTTCATGCTCCGCGAGGCCGGGGTGAAAATTATTGTCTGGATGGTGGATAATCCTTTCCACATCATATCCGGCATCAAATCAAATTATTGGCAGGAAGTACCGCTGCTGGTCACCGATCACTGGTTCATTCCCGCACTTGAAAAACACGGGGCAAAAAAAGTCCGACACCTGCCCCTTGCCACCGATCCGGCTATTTTTAATGCTAAACTCAGCCCATATCCGCAGCTTGGCGAACGCACAGTTTTCGTGGGTCGCTCCAGCTTCCCGGCCAAGGACAATTTTTTCTCAGGTTGTAGTTTTAACATTGAAGACGAAAAAGCGGCCCTGCAAGCCATCGAGAATAACATCAAACCGAATTTTGAATGGTGGGCCGCAAAAGATGGGTTAGATAAATTCTGGCCAGGACGCGAAGTACGAGCTACAGGATTCAGGGCTGAACAATCAGGGCTGATCTGGCGAATTCTTTCACTCCAAAATGCCGGAAATAAACTCACGGTCTTCGGCGACGAGGGCTGGACACAATACCTGCCTGACGCGGACCTGCGTCCCCCGGTGGATTATTTTACAGCCCTGCCTTCAATCTACGCCGGTGCCGGAATCAGCCTGAACATGACCAGCCCGCTGCTGCCCTGCGGCCTGACCCAGCGCAATTTCGATGTCTGGACCACAGGGGGATTCCTGCTCAGCGATTACACACCGGGGCTTTCCATTTTCCCGGAAGATTTGCTGCAATACTGCACCTTCAAAACACCTGAACAAATCCCGGAAAAGACAGACTTCATTAAAAGTCATCCGCAGCTGAAAAAAGAGCTTTCAAAAAATTGGCAGGAACTTACGACGGCTAAACACACATATAAAAACAGAATCCACAACATACTTAATTTCATAGACTAAATACGTTTAAAACAAAACGGCACAGCTTTTGCTTTTTCTGATCTCAGAACCTCTAATCAAGGATGATGACGAGATGCGGAAACTACAGATTTGCCTTGCCCTGTTCGCCATAGCCTGCATGAGCGGTTGCTCCGCTTCAGTGCTCATACCACCACTACCCGGACCTATGATGATTCCATCGTCAGTAGGGTCAATCTACACAGCCTACGCCATCAGCACAGATGAACGCGGTTTCCAGACTATAGTTGAAGATGAAATGCTCGAAACAAGTATTCAATCTGACATCCTCAATGAAAAGAAACTCAACATCATGGATCTGAGCACCTATTCATACAACGGACATGTGTATGTTGTTGGTGAATATGATGAAAAGGAAGATTTTCAGCTTATCCGCAAAATCGTCAAGAAAAACAAAAAGGTAAACTCGCTCACCACCTACCTTTTCGCAGAAAAAGAAAACACATGTGACAAGACTGATGACTACATGATTCAGATGGCAGTCAAAAGCGCATTACTTAACGATGACTCCGTATGGGGTGCCAACGTCGCCGTAAAATCAGTACAATGTAATGTGGTGCTAATGGGCAGGGTTGCCAGTATCAATGAAGCCGTTAATGCCAAGCAGATAGCCGCAAGCATAGACGGGGTGAAGGGAGTAAAGTCGTTTATCCGCTCCACCCGACACAACAAATATCTGGGACAGCAGCAAAAAATAGCCGCCGCAATGCGCTGAACACGGAAAAGAAGCTCAGGGGCTTAAAGTGAAAAATGGTTCTTCAACCGATCTTTCATCAGTTCAAGATCCCCGGCATTAACAGCATCCACAATATCCTTGTGTTCCTGTGCGTGCACGCTCAGGTCCACACCATTCTCAACATGCTGCTTGGCAAGGGTAAACATCCAATAATCATTGGCAAGAGCTTCCCATGAACGCACAAGTGAGCCATTTCCGGAGCATTCCATAATGGTCCTGTGAAAATCAAGATCAGCCTGCCCTACAGCAGTCATATCTTTATGCTCAACTCCGTCAAACATACTCTCAACAGAAGACATGAGGGCCTCAGCGTCAATCCTGTCCAGCTCAAATCCCCATCCCAGAGCCAAAGGCTCCAATTCGCTTCGAACAGCATAATACTCATAAAGTTCACCGGAGGAGAGGACTTTCACCCGTGACCCTTTATAAGGTTCGGTCTCAACGAAACCTCTGGCGGTCAAATCCCTGATCGCCTCACGTACAGCCCCCTGACTTACCTGCAATTCCCGCGAGACTCTGGTCTCAACGATTTTATCTCCAGGCTTCAGGTATCCTTTTAAAATACAGCCAACAATGTGCTCTACCACATCATCACGCAAAACTCGTCTTTTCAGTCCAACACTGGCTACCATAGGTTTTCCCCCTCAAGTAAAGGCCGGATTTTGCATTCCCCCTCAAAAATGCACTATCTTTGAGAGCGGAACCTAACCACTTTTCAAAACAATATCAAGAGAGGAAGTATGCACCTTAACAATATATTATCCAAAGAAGACACACCACAAACACACTAACAGCAAGCAAAGCACACCTTTAGCTGCATTACAACCAACATCCACATAATACTACTTAAATTTATAAACCATATCATTTAATACAACAGTTTCACATTGCTTAATATCTCAAAGTAGAGCAGCGCAACCTTTTGCAGCCTCACAATGTTACAAAAACATATCACTTCAATTTCCAATATTCTTGAGTTCAGAAACAATCTATATTTTCAGCGTCGACCTGAAATAAGTAAATAAAAAAGCCGCTCTCCATACAGAGAACGGCTTTTGAATCAATTTTATATTTACGGTCTATACATTTTTCAAATCATCAATAACATTCTTGAGATCCTCAGAGAGACGGGACAATTCGTGAACCGCCTGAGAAGACTGCTCCATGGCCTGAGAAGTTTCACCGGCAATACGGTTGACCTCATCAGTATTGCGGTTGATTTCCTCAGAAGCGGCAGACTGCTCTTCGGAAGCAGTTGCAATGGCCCTGACCTGATCAGCAGTAGATTCAACAATATTCACTATGGACGACAGAGACTCCCCGGCTTCAGATGCATAAGTAGTACTCCTTTCAACGATACCGGAAGCTTTTTCCATATCGCTGATACTGTCGCGAGTGCCGGACTGAATGGCGGAAACAGCATCCCCCACTTCCTTGGTTGCATCCATTGTTTTTTCTGCCAGTTTACGGACTTCATCCGCAACAACGGCAAAACCGCGTCCGGCCTCACCTGCACGGGCAGCCTCAATTGCTGCGTTAAGTGCCAGCAGGTTGGTCTGATCCGCAATATCGGTAATCACGTTCATAACCTTCCCGATCCCCTCAGCACGTTCCCCAAGGGTGTGAAGACCGTCCGACATCTGTCCGGTGGCCTTATCAACTTCACCGATGCTTGAAATAACATTATTTACAATACCGCCCCCGCCTTCAGCCTGCTTGCGGGCATCATCAGCACTCTCGGCAGCCTGTGAAGCATTCTGGGCAACCTCAAAAACAGAAGCGTTCATTTCTTCCATGGCTGTCGCAGCCTCAGTAGAACGCTCACGCTGAAGCTCAGCACCGGATCTGGACTGCTCAATCTGTGCGGAAAGCTCAGTTGAAGCACTGGTAACCTGATCTACAATCTGCTCCAATTGCTCAGCAGCATGCAGCATACCTTCACGCTTGGCTCTTTCAGCAGCACTGCGTGCTTCTTCGGCATCCGCAAGAGCTTCCTTGGCCAGCTTGGTCTGCTCTTCAGCTTCGAGACTTTTCTCTTCTGTGGATTTAAGCAACTTCCCGAGATCAACCACCATACCTTTCAGGGCCTGTTGCAAAGTAAGCAACTCCCCAGAAAAGCGGGATTCATCGGGAATGGCATCAAAATCACCCTTTGAGACAGCCTGCGCCGCCACAACAAGCATTTGAACAGGAGTAGCAATAGTTTTAGCCACAAACCAACCAAAGAGACAGAGTACCAACGCAATACCGAGACCCATGAGTAGAGTATCCTTAACAGTGTCGTAGGCACCTTCCATTATCTCGGACCTATCAATCAACAACGCCAATTTCCAGTCAAGAGCAGGAGAAGTATATACGCGCACAAATTTATCCTCGCCCCCGAGATTAACCTGAGTGAAATCATCCTTCATGGCTGCCAATACATCCATTCCGGAATCACCTACTTCTTCAGCTTTCTTGAAAGCATGATCCTTGTTCATAGGATCAGAAAGAATCGTATTGTCACCTTCCATCAGAATGACATACCCGGTCTTCCCAATCTTAATAGCCGAAACAACGTCGGTAAGAGTAGAAAGGTTAATATCAAAGCCGACTACACCGATAACCCTACCATTATCCCTAATTTTCGAGGTAACGGAACTGACTGCCTTTCCGGTTGTGGATTTGTAAGCTTTACTGACTGAAGTATCCTTGGATGCAGAAAGAGCCGCAGAATACCATGGTCTTGATCTTGGATCATAACCACTGGGCATGCCATCTTCGGGGTACATGTTAAATCCACCGTCTTCCATACCATAGAAGGCAAAGTCATATGCGTCATGACTTTTTACGATTCTTTTCATCAAATCGAAAGCCACTTTTCCCTTATCGTCCATCCTCTCCCGGTTGACCGCATCGAGGGATGAATCCTGGACAAAATTAGGATTGGACCCCAAAGAGTTGATCACAACAGGTTCACCGGCCAGAAATTTCGCGTTAAGCTCGGCCTCATGCATAAATTCAGATATATACATATCTATTTGCTGCAATTCATTAAGCGAGGACTCCCCAAAAGCAATCTTTGCCATATCAGTCATCTTCACAAAAGAAATAGAAGCCATACCGCCTGCACAGAGCAGCACAGCTGTCAGGATAAGCAGAATCAGCTTATTCTTAATGTTTAACCTCATTTAAGAAACCTCCCATAGTTTCCATCGAAATAAATGTAAGCACCACCTATTATATACTATCGTTCCTGTTGGGCATTCCTTAAGGTATTTGCAAAAAACAATGAAGTATAAACTTAATAAATCAATTTTCACCTGCAAAAAAACCTTCCGCAAAAACAGAAGGCTTTTTTTTTCAAATTTTATCAATAAGATGACAACAATTAAACACTGTCAGCACGCGGTCCGACTGGCAGCCTTATTATGAACTTTGACCCTTTGCCCTTTTCAGACTCCACAAGGAATTCCCCTTCATGATTCCGGGTAATAATAAAATAGGATACCGAAAGGCCAAGCCCGGTTCCAAGCCCCACGTGCTTAGTGGTGTAGAAGGGCTCAAAAACTCTTTTGCGAACATCTTCATCCATTCCCGGACCATTATCTTCCACTTCAACCCGCACAAACTCGCCATCCTTGCGGGTTCTAAGGGTCAGGGTCGGACGTTCAGCACCAAATTCCTTATCAGCCATGGCCTGAGCTGCATTTTTGAATATATTCAAAAAGACCTGCTCAATCTCTGTTTCGGTGATGCTTACAGCCGGCAGACTCTGTTCATAATCCCTGCGGATTTCGATGACTTTGAAATCATACTTTTTCTTAAGGTCATAATCGTTTTCCGCGAGGCTAAGGGCTTTTTCAAGTATACCTTTCACCGGAACCTGCATACGGGAAGATTCACTCTTGCGGCTGAACTCAAGCATATTACGGACAATTACGGCAGCCCTGCGTCCGGCATCACTTATACCGCGCAGATAGCCGAGAATTCCCCGCCTATCCATATATTGATGGACCTTATTCAAATCCAATCCCAACTCAGAGGCCACCTCAACATTCTTCTTCAATGACGGAGATAATCTTCTTTCCGTTCCTTGGACCCCTGAAAGAACTGCTCCCAGCGGATTATTAATTTCATGAGCCATTCCCGCAGCCAATCCGCCCACAGACATCATCTTCTCTGTCTGAATCATCATATCTTCAAGGCGGGACTTCATGGTCACATCATCAATAAGCACAACTGCCCCACGTCCTGATTCGCTTTCAAGCAATGGATAAATTTTAATATTCTTGTACTGAACGTGCCCGTCAGAATTAAACGGAATTTTATTTTTTTCACGGACCTCAAGTTTCTCAACCGAATCCATGATCAAGTCCCGTTCATCCTTCAACTGAGGAAAAACATCCATCAACTGCGTTCCACGCACCTGTTCGTAGGTCAAATCTGTTTCTTCTTCAGCGGATCTATTCCACTGGTTGATGCGTAAGGATTCATCCACACCGACAAGCATGGTTGGCATGGAGTCGATGGTGTTCTTGAGCAGGTTACGCAACCGGGCAAGTTCATTTTCTGCAACCTTCTTCTCAGTAAAATCATAAGTAATTCCAAGATACGAAGAAACACCACCTTCACTGTCCCTGACAATCACAGTACTATCGGCAATCCAATAGGATCGCCCTGTCGGATCAACTACCCTGTACTCATGATTAAAATGGTCCACACCGGACTCAACATATTCTCTGACTTCAGACTCAACCCTTTCAATATCATCAGGATGAACAACTTCACCGTATTTTATTTTTCCGGACATAAAGTCATTCGCATTGAATCCCAACTGGCTTACATTCTGGGAGACAAGCTCTACAGGCCAGTTAGGCTCATTCTTCCATTTGAAAAGGACCATAGGACTTTTCTCAACAATCATATTGGACTGGCGCAAAGCTTCCTCGGCCTTTTTACGCTCAGCAATATCCCTGATCAGGTTAAGCCGCATTTCATTAAATGCCTCAGCTACACGGTCAATTTCATCCGGCTTGGAATGCTTTGTACGTCGGTTGAGAACCAGTTCCCGATCAAGCGTGCTAAGATCCATGTCCTGCGCATATTCGGCCATGGTCTGCAAATGACGGGTAACCATGTAGTGGATAATCATGAGAATAAACAGGGCCACCAGAAATGTCTTCACGGCCTGCGTGAGCAAAACCACAAAAACCCTCAGTCGCAACCTCTTAAAAACATTATCCAGATCGGCTACAGCGCGCAATTGCCCGACTTCAACACTCTTGCCGTCAATCACATGAATCAATGGGAAATTTTGTTCTATTACATTGGCACTTTCAGGAACCTTGCCGATAAAAGCCACCGGATCAACCGATCCGAAAGACATTTCCACCACTTCGAGATAGCGCATCCCGGGCAGCTTCATGGCTCCTTCAAGCTGAATTTTCACATGGTCGATATTAATATCCCAGAGACTGGCTGCAATGGTGTTTACGTAACTGTTTTCAATCTGCCCGAATCCTTTCTGAATCTCACCGACATCGCTGCGATATTCCATATAGAGCTGCACGCTGGTGCCGAGAATCGTAAAAAAGGAACTGCAAATTAAAATGTATACAAGCAGCTTGTATGGCAGGACCTGTCCTTTTCGTATTCTAAAAAACTTGACCATATTCTCCACCGGGGCAAGTGTAGCTAAAGTAACAAATGAAAATGATTTCTATACACGTATTCTTTAGCGTATATTGACATAAATTGCTAAAGGATAAAAGATTCTTTTGTAATAAAAGAATTAAATTTAGCTGTAAACAACCCCGGCACCTTTTTCATGCAACAAACAGCTGGAACGATAATTTTCATTTAAGGATAAAAAATGGCCCCACAGCAAGGTACGCCCGGAGCTTTAAATCCTGCAAAAAGAACATTGCTGCCACAGGCATTGTTTATTTTACTGCTGTTGCTAAACACATCTCTTGCGGGAGCAGCTCTGTCATCACAACGCCCCAAAGAGCAATCAGCCCGCAATATCAATTTAGAATTCCATAGAGGAGCAGAAAAGAAAACCACAGACGCCAATGTCCTGCTGCCCAGACTGGCACCTATCCCCAACAAAGAGGAAGTGACCCCGCAGAAAGCCGATGAAATCAAACCGTCCACTGAACTTAAGGAAATTATAGAAAGAGTAAAAAACGGAACCTTGCCGAAATATTCGAATAAAACGACTACAAAATTTAACTACTCAGTCAGTGAGGAAGACCTTCTCATTATCAAATCAGGCGGAAGAACATTAAAGGCAGAAGAAGTCAGCCCCTCTCCGGCCTTAAAAGCTGTTCTTGAGGCCTATCGTAACGGCAGTTTAGACTACACACAGCGCGACATCCGGGAAGTGGAAGAAGAACTATTCTACCACCAACCCTATGCTGAAATGAATATGGCTTCCGTATATGATCTGGTAATGCTCCAAACCGGACGGGATGTTTTTCTTTCCCTTGATTATCAACCTCTCTCAAAAAACGGCAAAAATGCTGAAGAACTGAGGTCACGCCGAATTAAGGACCTTAAATTGACCATCACTGCCATCAAATTCAAGGAAAAACAAAAACAAGGCGAAGAAACCGACGAACACGGGGAGCAACACAAGAAATCACAGGTAAAAATCAAAATAAAACCCAAAGAAACTTTTGCCCGCAAGGTACTCAACATGCTGGGAATCAGGCGCAAGGATGAGGCCGTTGACTACGAAAAACTCAGCAAGACCTACAGAGCCTACAAACGCTGGAGTGAACACGTTAAAGATGTTGATGAGATGCTCCGCCGCAAACGCAGGCGCAAAATCATGCTGATACAGCAACGCCGTTACAGACCATCTAAAAAGATAGACTGTAGCGATCCTGCATTTCGGGGAATATGCCCGGACGGGCAATTGAAGATTGATCCTTACAAAAAAGGCAATATCAGATTTCTTAAACCATAATAAGGAGCAGCCAGTGCTACTCCTTATGCTCAGCCCATTTGTTGACAGCTTCAAGAAACATGAAAGTTTCGGTGGATTTTACACCGCCGACACTGGACAGGTCATCTACCAGAAACTGACGGAAAGCATTTCGGGATGAAACAAAAACTTCAACAAGGAGGTCGAATCTTCCGGACACGTTCATCACAGACTGAACACCGGGCACTTTAGCCATCTTTTCCATAACTTCAGGGTTGGCCCTTTCCTCAAGGTTAATACCGACCATGGCGATAAGGCTGTTCTCAAAATAAAGCGGATTTACAGAAGCAGTAATTCTCAGATAATCATTTTTAATCATCCGCTCTGTACGCAGCCGCACTGTTCCATCGGAAACTCCAAGCTTGCGAGCTATATTTTTGTACGACTCACGCCCATTGCGCTGCAATTCTTCAATAATTTTACGATCAACTTCATCAAGAACCAAAGGACGCTCTTTCACGCGAAATCTCCTTTTCTTAAAATAAATTCACTTTTTATCATTTAACGAAACATACATAGGAGGAAAATAACAATTCCGTCAATATCTGATTTCAAAGACATATTTTCATCAAAACAGGCTGCATTTTAAATTTTACGCAAAATTTATCCTTAAAATTTTGCTTGACAGAATTTATATAGTTGTTCTTTAAATAAAACGAAGCAACATTATTTCTGGACGGGAGAAACGTATATGAAAAATAATTTACTTCAGGCACTTTCAGCCCAGACCGAAGAGTTGAAAGCCAACGGCCTTTACAAAGATGAAAGAATCATAACATCCCAGCAACAAGCCCTTATTTCGGTAGAGGGCGGTCAGGAAGTGCTCAACTTCTGCGCCAACAACTATCTGGGACTGGCTAACAACCCCGATCTCATCGAGACAGGCAAAAAGGCTCTCGATAAATACGGATTCGGACTTTCTTCTGTACGTTTCATTTGCGGAACGCAGGATGTACACAAGGAGCTGGAAGAGAAAATCAGTGATTTTCTCAAAACTGAAGACACCATTCTTTATAGTTCCTGCTTTGATGCCAACGGCGGTCTTTTTGAAACCATCCTCAGTAAAGAAGATGCTGTCATCAGTGACTCACTCAACCATGCCTCCATCATCGACGGCGTGCGCCTCTGCAAAGCCCAGCGTTTCCGTTACAAAAACAACGACATGGCTGACCTTGAAGAACAGCTTAAAGCAGCTGAAGGATGCCGCCACAAGCTCATCGTCACCGACGGTGTGTTCTCCATGGACGGCATCATCGCCGATCTCAAGTCTGTCTGTGACCTGGCTGACAAGTACGGCGCACTGGTCATGGTTGACGATTCCCACGCAGTAGGTTTTATCGGTGAAAACGGACGCGGCACCCCTGAATACTGCGGTGTTCTGGACCGTGTCGACATAATCACCGGAACTCTTGGTAAAGCCCTTGGTGGTGCTTCCGGCGGCTACACTTCCGGCCGCAAAGAAATCATCGAATGGCTGCGCCAGAGATCACGCCCCTATCTTTTTTCCAACACCCTTGCCCCGGTTATCGCCTCCACTTCCATTGCGGTTCTGGATATGATTGCTGAAAAGCCTGAGCTACGCGAAAGACTCAATGAAAACAGCAAAATCTTCCGCACCCGTATGGAAGAAGCCGGTTTTGACCTCGTACCCGGCAACCACCCGATTATTCCGGTAATGCTCGGCGATGCTGTTCTGGCCCAGAAAATGGCCGCAGGACTGCTCAAGGAAGGCATCTACGTAATCGGATTCAGCTTCCCGGTAGTTCCGCGCGGACAGGCCCGCATCAGGACCCAGATGTCAGCTGCACACACTCCGGAGCAGGTAAACAGAGCGGTTGACGCATTTATTAAAGTCGGCCGGGAACTCGAGATCATCAAATAGAAAAGGCGCAATACAATGAGTACAATGAAAGCCCTCGTAAAAAGCAAGGCCGAAGAAGGCATCTGGATGGAAGAAGTTCCGATTCCTGAATGCGGTCATAACGATGTCCTTATCAAGGTCAAAAAGACCGCCATCTGCGGAACAGATGTCCACATTTACAACTGGGACAGCTGGTCTCAGCAGACCATTCCTGTCCCCATGGTCGTGGGCCATGAATTTGTCGGCACCATCGAAAAGATGGGCGGCGAAGTTCAGGGACTCGCTCTTGGCGACCGTGTTTCCGCTGAAGGACACGTAACCTGCGGACACTGCCGTAACTGCCGCGCCGGTAAACGCCACCTCTGCCGCAACACCATCGGCGTAGGCGTAAACCGCCCCGGCTGTTTTGCCGAGTACGTCTGTGTCCCCGCTGTCAACGTATTCAAAGTCGATGACTCAATCAGCGATGACATGGCGTCCATCTTCGACCCCCTTGGAAACGCGGTCCACACCGCCCTTTCCTTCGATCTCGTGGGTGAAGACGTACTCATCACCGGAGCAGGTCCCATCGGCATGATGGCCGTTGCTGTTGCCCGCCATGCCGGTGCAAGACACATTGTCATCACTGACATCAACGACTACCGCCTTGAACTGGCCGGAAAAATGGGCGCGACCCGCACCGTGAACGTCAGCAAGGAAAAGCTCGAAGATGTGATGAACGGACTGGGCATGACCGAAGGTTTTGACGTAGGCCTTGAAATGTCCGGCTCCCCCGCCGCGTTCAGTGAAATGCTGGATAAAATGAACCACGGCGGAAACATCGCCCTGCTTGGTATCCTGCCTGACAACACCGCCATTGACTGGAATCAGGTAGTGTTCAAGGGATTGAAACTCAAAGGTATTTATGGACGTGAGATGTTTGAGACATGGTACAAAATGGCTTCCATGCTCCAGTCCAGCCTTGACGTAACCCCCGCTATCACCCACCACTTCAAAATCGATGATTTTCAGAAAGGTTTTGATGTGATGCGCAGCGGCCAGTCCGGAAAAGTCATCCTTGACTGGACTAAATAAAGACAAAATTTGATACGCTTCGCGTTTTGATAGGAGATTTCGCCTCCGGCGGCCAAAGGACCTAAGGCCCTTTGGAATCCCTATTAATTTATGTCATTAGTATTTAAAGGCAGGCGGTTTTATATAAACTGCCTGCCTTTTTTCTTCTCCTCCTATTAATTCTTCATAGACGCGTACAACCTGCGCACATGCCGTTTGCTGATCCCCAGACGTTCGGCAATATCACATGTTTCCACACCGTAATCCTTAAGCCGGGCCACCTTTACAGCCAACCCGGCATGCTTCAAAAACCTGGTCGAGACATAGACACTTTCATGCGCAAACTCACTCATTACACACAGAGCTGCTTTTTCCGGGCACTTTATACCGGATTTAACATAACTCATCTCGCGGACCAGAACATCATAGAGTACATTTTCCCTCATCTATAAAACTCCATATACATATTCAAAACTAGATATAGAATACAGTATAAAAAAGACACTTTCTGGCAGAACTTGTCAGCACACAAAAAAAGGCCGTCTTTACATAAAAGACGGCCCGCCACATACTAACTATCACATTGACTTAAAACAACTTTTTGATCGCTCCACCAAGTTCCTGAACCGGATTTTTCTTGGATTCATCACCGGAACCAGCCTTTTTCTTGCCACTGAAAGTATCACCAATTCCTTCAAGGACATCGCCAACACCTTCAATCACGCTGCCTACTACTTTGAATCCGGACTTTGCCAGAACAGCCGCAAAGCGAGGCAGATCAACCATAACCGAAGGATCAGCAACATCGCCTGTGATAGTAACCGGAACAGTTAATCCTATGAGATCCTTCATACCTTTACCGCCCTGACCTTCCAGAGTCCCGACAATCTTAGTATCAAGACCGTAATCGATCTTCATGGTATTCAGGTCAACCTTACCGGCCCCGGCAGCTCTGAGCAGCGGAGATTGCATCAGCAGGTCACGGTTATCAGCCACACCATTTTTAATGACTGCTGTAGCGGAAACTTCACCGAATTCGGTACGCTTGCTGTCCCGCTGACCGAAAGCTCCCCCGGTCAGCACGGAAAAAGCGTCCCCGGCAAGATAAAGAAGGTCAAAACCGGATACGTAACCGCTCATAACCTTGAAACCGAGCTTACCGTTAAGGTTGGCGTATACGGTTTTCATATCGTTACCACGAGTATTAAGGCCGGTATTGAAACTCATCTCACCGGAGAATTTATCCTGTCCGGTCATCTGCAAAGCAAGCTCTTTGCCGTCCAATCCGCTGAGTCCCGCAGTCACGGACATAAGCGGGCTCTTACCACGCACATCCACAACAGCCGAGGAAGTAAAAGCCCCCTTGGCAAGATTAAACGATGCCGGCTTTACGGTCAGCACTCCATTCTTGGCACGGGCACGGACCACCACATCGGTTATGTTGGCCTTTTTGGCTATGAGCTGCTTTATGTTCAAATCTGCTTTAAGGGTCAGTTTACGCAGCATATCCACCGGGATAAGTTCCTGCTTGCCCTCGGCTGGTTTCTTTTCAGCAGCCTTTTCGTCTTTTGCTTCAGCCTTCTTTTCTTCCGCAGGAGGCAGGTAGCTGTCCACATTAATTTTATCAATGCCCAACTGGGCCACAATATTGGGTCGATCAGGATTGGCGAATGAAAACAGGCCCTTGATGGTGGTTTCATCAAGATTAACCTGCAAATCCTTTATCTCAACAGACTTGCTGCTGCCAGCATAGTTAAAATTCATTCCCACTGAAGTCAGGGCCTTGCTGTCTGCGGTTTTCAGCCCCATACCCATTTTATCAAGCGTATCCTTCAAGTTAAATCCGGGAATGCTCATATCACCGGAAAAACTCATAGCTTTGGAATTGAGTCCGGCAGCAGTAAGCGACCCCTGCGCCTTCATGCCGTATGCTTCCAGCACCAGCCCGGCCACATCGGCAGCACCTTTAATCATATCAACAGCGGCATCGCCGGAAAGCTTGACCTGCCCCTTCCCACCGGGAACAGCTTTACCTTCGGCATCCACCACAACATTCAACCCTTTCACGCTCAATTGTTTGAAGTCTGCGGAAATTGAAGCCTCGCCGGACGTGTTAATATCAGCACTGATTTCAGGCTTGGTGGAAGAAAGGGCAACATGAACATTAAAATTAAAAGGGCTGCCCGGCGCAAATCCTTCGATGACGATATCGCAGTCATCAACAGACTGACGGACATTTTCCTTACGGTCATCCCAGACCACGCGGGCATTCTGGACATTTACCCCGCCCACCGAAAGATTCAATTCCGACTTGCCGGAAGAGGAAGGTTCATCTTTTTTCTCTTCACTCTTTTTATCCCCGGTAAGGTCATCCCAGTTGGTGAGACCATCTTTATTCCGCATCAGAAACAGCTGTAAATCGGCAACATCAACATTTTTAAGCTCAACCTTACCGGTAATAAGCGGTAAAAGTTTCAAACTAACATCAGCTGATTTAAGACTGAACATATTCTTTTCGGAAAAACCAACCGCATTGGAAAGTGCGATCCCTCCGGTTTTAACCCCGATCCACGGAAACACAGATAGTTCCAGATCTCCGTCAAAAACAAGCTCGCGCCCTGTTTTGCCACGCACAGCCTCTGCAATTTCACCTTTGTAATCATTGGGATTAATCAATACCACGGCCAGCACCATGGCTACGCCCACGATCAGAATCAGAGCCGAAACCGACGCTACGATAATTTTAACTGCCTTACTCATTATTAAACTCTCCGCTTAGCGTTGCCATGGACGGCGTTTATAAAAAAGTCATTCAGACCCGGAAAAACAATTATCATTAAATACACACCTCAAATATATCTGCTCCTCTGATAAAATCAAACTATAAAAATATAAAAAGCTGATTCTATTCAGGATGCGAATCCCCACACTCACAAACAGTGCAATTATGATTTGCAAAGAACCGGAGAATGAGGCAAAAAATGCTCATGAAAAATAAGTGGTCTCTTCTTTTGGCGAGTATAGCCGCCTATACATTATATCTGGTGACAATGGTCAAACTGCCCGGCATGCTGGACAGTCTAATAGATTCGAACTGGCCCAAAATGGTGGGGTACAGATTTGCCCGCAAGATGAGTGATACCCCTCTGCTCTATTTTTGCCTTGGTCACATGGCGGTATTCGGAGCCATAATTCCCCTTGTCATCGCAAAAAAATTTGAACTCAAACCGCATAGAAAAGTGCCTGCAACCATACTATGGCCAAGCATTGCCGTACTCATCGGTGCTTTTCTCTTTTACGCCCATTATCAAGGATTCCTGCCCAATATGCTTAACCCGGACCCCAATCCGGCATATATGACCGAGGCTTTCTTTTATATTTTCCCACTCTCGCTGGGATTATGTATCTATTCCTGTTTCCTGCTGCCGCGTTCAATCATGTACCTGTTGGACCAGAATAAATACTCACCCATCCTTGAAGCCCTCATTGCAGGCGGGACCATGCTCATTTCATGGAAGGTATATACGCTGAATCCGCATATCGTACCGGAAAAAATATTCTGGACCGGAATAGCCATTGCCGCAGCCGGGGCACTTTCAAGGTCATTTTACCTCTCATTCATAGCCTGCTTTGCCACCCTTTACGGGGCATCCATGGTCATCCCGGTTTTCCATAAAATTCCATGGGAGCCTATGCTGCCCGGTTTCATTGCGTCATTTGTGGCTTTCTGCCTCTATCTGCACTCAAGGGATACCCGAAAATTTCCCATGCAATAAAGGCTGCCCTAACAAAATAAAAAGGGGAAGAATCAGTACTGATTCTTCCCCTTTTCGTTTTTGGAAAAATGCGCATCAGCCCAGTAAATCCTTGATCGCCAACAATTCCGTACGAATTTCCCTTAAAAGGGCCTTATCCTCTCCAGAATCAAACTCTTCATGACTGAACAGCGGCAATTGCGAGACCGCATCAGGAGCGGGAGCAAATGAGTCCTGCGCCATTTCGACAGATTCCTCATCCGGGGAATCAAGACGCTTGCGGGCACCTTCAATGGTCAACCCCTCATCGTGCAGAAGAGTCTTTATCCGGCTGATCAAGGAAATGTGCCCTTCATTATATAAACGCTGTCCGGACGGGGTACGGATCGGCTCCAGCTGCTCAAATTCGCCTTCCCAGAATCGCAGCACGTAAGATTTCAAACCGACAGCCTTAGCCGCCTGCCCGATCTTATAAATTTTTTCTTCACTCTGCCCACTCATAAGAAAACTTATTATCAGAGAGCACCCCCTTAGAAAAGCCTAAACAGGCAAATATCTTCCTGATAATAATGAATTTCGATTAAAATATTTCCATGAAACAGCATCAATTCAGCAAACAACAAGGTGCCAACCATTTGATTATTCTAAAAAAGAAACACAATCATGCAAAAACATAAAAAACCTGCTTGACAGTGAAGCCCCTCTTACGTAGAACCTTCTTCGTCGACAGCGAGTCGGCATCAAAAAGTAGGAGCGTAGCTCAGGGGTAGAGCACTTGCTTGACATGCAAGGGGTCAGCAGTTCAAAGCTGCTCGTTCCTACCAGAAGATTCAAGGACTTAAGAAGTAATTCTTAAGTCCTTTTTCCGTTTGGGAAACCACTGCGTCTACGCCAAAAACAAGGCCACAAGCCTATGGTGGCGTGAAAAATTACGTTTCCATAAATTGCTTCTCTTAGCTTGTAATAAGTATGTTTTTTAGATAAAGAATCATCGGTTTAACATAATTTATAAGAGGTGATTCTCATATGTGTCGTTCGTTATTTATTACCGTCATTTATTTTTTATATTTTGCATTAGCCTCAGTTACATCGGCTACAGCCACAGATTTACCTCGCCTCTTGGTCGTGGGAGATGATTCCAGCCATGAAAGCTTATCCTGCGAAACCCAGCCTTTCAAAGCAGTTATCAATACCATCTCTAATTCGCTTCTCAACGAAGGATTTGATGTAAAAGATGAAGCTGCTTTTTCCACTGGATCCGCCACTCGGAAAAAGATCAGACGCGATGACGCAGAGCTAATCCGGGAGGCAAAAAAACTCGGGATCGACATAGCAATCATATTTTCAATTTTCCCCAACATTAACAACGACACTCACTCCACAAGAATTACCCCACGGGTAGAAGGCCGCATTGTCTCTGTTTATGATGGCTCTCGATTGGGCAATTTCAATATTAAATCCCAGATTTCAAAACCGATCAGCAATAAATATGGCTCACAGGAAGCTCTCACCGACACTGCACATATCCTTGGAAAAGAAGTCGGTGAGGTCTTGACCGGGCGCATCATCCAATATGTAGATGCTGAAGGTGGACGATTACAGGAATGGGTAATCGTTTTCGATGGATTCAATAGATATGATGTCATGGACATGGAAGACATGTTCAGGACTTTCAGTGGATATGATGCTCACCGGGTCAAACCAAACTCAGGTTCGAGATCAGGTCATGATGAATTTTTCTATAAATCCAATGCCGATTCCGCAAAGCTAAAGCGTGATTTTACGCGAATGCTTGGCAAGTTAAACATAAAGGGTACCATTTCTGTTTCCGGGCTGAAAATAAGTATCGCCAAAAACCGCGGACTTAAATCCAAAATGATGCAGAAAAATTCTTGGTAAGCAATTTGCGCTAAACAAATTAAAGATATTCGGGGAGGAATAAATGAGGTCAAATCAACTGGTTATCATAACAGGAATAGTGCTAACCATCCTTTTAGCAGGATGTGCCGCTAAACGTCCTGTTCCTAATGCTCAGGTCAACTTTGAGGTGCCTTCCAAGCTCTCAATCATCAAAAAAGATTCACTTTTAAGAATTATTTCGACTAAAGAAAGCAAGAAAGAAACTCCCGGCTTAGCCAAGGAACTTTCCTCACAACTAAATAAAATCGGGTACTTCAAAGTCAATAACGGAGCCAATCCCCGCTATGTCCTTAATCTTGATACATTCTGGGATGAACGCTGCGACAACAAACAACAGACAAAATACAACGTCCGTTTCCTGAAAAAAGTTAAAAAGAACAAAGACGGAAGTGGATATGAATATTTGGTCAAAGAGCACGGCAAATCATATACCGCGTCGCTTATCGGAGCGATTAGCATTTATGAAGTGAAAAACATGCAGCCTCTCGTATATTTCAATGTAAACGCTGAAGACACTGTGTGGGTACGGTCCGGATCAGAAAGGCAGTCCAAATCACCCTGCAATACCAGAGCAGCCCGCAAAAAAATGACAGGTGAAATAATCACCAAAATCAATAGCCTTCTTTCTAATGAACATCGCAATGTTCCGGTAGTATTCCCTTCAGGAGGCGACGGTCAGGTTAAACATCTCTTGCGGTCCAGAAAAGCTAAAGCTGCTCAAGAAAGATTGAAAAGCATCCTTCCCCCTATACAGATAACGGCACTGACCCCGCAATTATATGAAAAATGGGATGAAGAAGCAGAGCAGAACGGGACTCCCAAACGAGACATGGACGAGGACCTGGCAAATTATTATCTGCTCTTCATGGCTCAGGAAGCCAGAGGAGTATCAGAGCAAAGCGCACATACAATCCATACCGGATATATCCAGATAATGTTGCAGGCTGATGACAAATCTTTGATAAATGCAGCAGCTGATTCAATGGCCAGACTTGAAGAAACGGCAAGTCGTTTGGGCATCAGGCTCTAATCCAAGGAGAAATATCCATGCAGAATAAAAAATATATCTTAGCTTTTAAATTAATACTGATACTGACCATTATGGTCATTGCAGGCTGTAAAAGCACCAAGAGAATGGTCTACGCTGAATACATCATGCCCCCCAAAGTAATTTCAGATGTAAGCAAAATACAGCAACTGAAAATAGACAAACCCAAAATTCAGATAAAGACTTCCGGGCTAAGCAAAAGATCTTCACGGGAAATTTCAGATATTTTTACCCACATCATAGTCAACGATTTTAGCTCCAAGCTGTACTATAATGGCTATATTAAAACTACCGATGAACTTTGCGGCGCTCAAGCCGGCCTTAAACAGGTACGGAAAAAGCTGGCTAGATCCAAGCACGGTTACAATGTAAAAATCACCCCGTTCCATAAAACAGCGAAGCTCAAAGTTGAAGCAAGAATCAACTATGTCAGAAGTAAAGGGACCGACCGGATACAAACCAGACTCACCACGCAAAATTACAGTGTTGCGTATTCCGACAAAGGTGTGCCGTACGCAAAGGCATCTTCCTCAAAATCACGGACAGTATTCAGCAACGTTCCGTATATTGAGGTCAAGGCCAAGGGTGTGCTGATTTGTACGTTGTACGACATCAACGGCAAAAAAGTATATTCTAGGGTATTTGATGATCTGGAATTTGAAAACAAATCCGGCGGCGACTCCGGCAGCAAAGCTGAAGCACCCTACCCTGAAGTTGCCCAAAAATTACTCAACGACGCAATCACAAAAGTAGTTTCCGATATCTCCCCGCACAAGGAAAAGAAGCCTTTGGCTGTAAATGAAAAAGGCGATCCCACTATTGTAGCATTGATCAAGGGTACCGCTTTTTTTGATGCAAGAAATAGACTTGAGGAGCTTCTGACCGAGGCAGAGGAAAATATCGAGAAATCCTCAGCCGAAGTTAATGCTGAGTATGATCAGCTTATAGCAGTAGAGTCTGATCCAGAAAAGCGACTCGCACTTGAACAACAAAGAGCTGAAGACCTAATTGATTGTACTCGAGATTATTCTCCGGATTATGAAAACCTAGCCATAATTCAGGAAGTAGTTGGTAATAAAAACGAAGCATTGCATTATTATCAGGTCGCCGTGAACGCGGATCCTGAAAACCTAACCGCACTGGATTCAGTCCAAAGAATTGGTGACATGCTGAAATCTTCGCTCAAGGTCTCTGACCCTAATAAAATCGACAACTACATACAGAAAAAATTTAAGGAGAACTAAATGCGCAAGAACTTACTCTTGATAATAATGTTGTCGTTCATGATCTTTCTTGGATCTGGTTGTGCAAAAAAAGTAAAGATCAATCTCCTGCAACCGGGAGAAATAAAAATCACCGGAATCAGTAAAATTTCGGTGATTCCATTCAATACCATTAAACCAAACTTTGCAGCAGGAAAATACGCAGCATCTCCACGTGTTTGCACTCTTGCACGTCGCTGTCTTACTGACAAATTATACAATGAACCATACTTTCAATTGGTTGATCTGGACATTGAAAAACAGCTGACTAAAATTAATAAAGGAGCAAAACCTACACATCGCTTGGACGGCATTCTTTACGGACAGGTATGGTGGCAGGTTTCTGATGAATATGAAAACTTCACTCCAAGCAAAATCACTTTGGATAAGTGGCGAATGGTTGATTATGTATGCGGAACAAAGGATGACGGATCCCCAAGATACTGTTCCACAAAAGTAACCACTCAAAACCGAGATGAGTTCTTCAAATCTCATTACCGAGCAGTTACAGCCAGTCTGATGCTGAGCCTTTCCGTATACCGGATTACTCCCAATGGAAAAATAGACAAGGTGGCTCAAGTTTTTGAAGTTGCAAGAGAGCCGGCAATTATCCGTAACGGAGCATATTCAACAGATCTGGAAATTATCGGCTTCGAAAAAATGAAAGACAGATCCGCGACTCTAAAGACCACTGAAGGCCTCGATCTTTCTTCACTGTCATCCCTCTCGTCACTGTCGTCCTTGTTTGGCAAACCGGATACGATACAAAAAAAATCAAATCTTGATGTCAATGTGACCAATAACAATGACAGTATCCCGGCAAAACTACATATGAAAAACGCCCTTGCCCATACCGCGAGTGGAAGATTACGCGATGTTATTCAACCGCATTTCGAATCATTCGATATACAAATGCATGGCAAGGATAAAAAAACTCAAACTCTTTTCATTACCCAAGCATATAATGGGCTTTCCAAATATTTAGCCTTGAAAATTGCTGACAAGAACACAGACTTGGCTGATACCCTCCTTGAGGACTTAACCTTTGAGGAAGTTGCTCAGGAGGTTCTTTTAAGACAGATGCAGGCCGAGCATACAGCTCGGCAACAGGAACTGCCTCAAGAAGAACGCCAGCCTTTCACTGCGCCCTCTGCAAATGAACTCTCGGAAGACGCAAAGGATTATCTGGATGGTATGACCAGTGATATATACAATCTGGCACTGACCCTTGAAGGATTGGGAGATTTCGAAAGATCCCTTGAGATATACCGTTATGCATTCACTGAGTATGAAAATACCGATCAGGATATGGCTGACGGAATCGGACGTTGTTCACTAGCTCTGGATATGGTCGCCAGAGTAGATGAAGCCACAGGAGCAAAAGAAGACGCCCAAAGCATGACCAGACTTAAGAAATAGGAGAACATCGTGATTCGCCGGTTATCATCGATAACAATCATACTCATAGCAGTAGCGTTTCTGTTGACAACAATAAAAATCGGACACGCCTATGAAGACGTAGGTGTGTCCGTAACAATAAAGGGCAAACGCAGCTTCAAGGCCAAGAAAGCCGCAAAAATGAAAGCCCAGAAACAAGCCATAACCAATTACTTAAAACGGGTAAGTCCTGCTGCGGTTGGCAGCTCATGCGAAAAGCAGTTACTGGATGACCGTGCGGTTTTGATTCAACGTGTTACAGCTCAAGGATTTGCCCAGTTGGACAATGCTTTCGAAGCATCCTATCTGGTCAGAATTGATGATGAAAAACTCAACTACAGATTAGAAGAGTTGGGCTGTGGTTCCCAATCCGGAGCCGCTGAAGTAGTAATGCTGATAATGGAAGAACCGCCGACCAAAGGCGATATAGCCATGATCCTGAACTCTGCCGATGCTTCAGGAACTCGCAAACTTAGAGGACTGGGGCCATTTGTCATCTTCTACACATCATATCAGCGAGCCATCAGGGACAGCATTATTGAAGGAGCCAACCGGGAAGGCTTGAAACTGACCCGTTTGGACACAATCAGCGATTTTCAACGGATGAAAATGTCCAATGACGACCCGTTGGTAGGCGTATACTTTGATAATGACACGGAAGAATTTGCTATCAATAGACGACTTACCAGTATCGTTAAAAACAAATTCGCAGCGAAAAACACAATCATTCTCTATTACCGGATCGCCTCATTGTATTTTGACCAGGTCAGCAGAAAACTGAGCGTGACCCTGTCCATCTCCCTGCATGACCTGAATTCAGGTGAAACAAAATCTGTCGGAAGTCAGGAATTTGTATCCATGATTCCAGAAGGACAGCCGGGGCTTGCTATTCGTGACGGCCTTGCTGATGTGGCGTCCAATGCAGCGTCCTTATTGATGAACCGAGCCAAAAAAGAAGCAAGACGAATGAGTTCCATGGCTCAAGCTAAAACACGAAGCGTAAATCCCTCCACTGCCAACGTGTATGTAAAACTCAATTCAAAACGGACCATGTACAATCTGAAAAAGAAACTTTCAGACAATATGGTACAAAACAGCCGCATTGATGGCGAGAATCTTGTAATTTCACTTGCCGCAGGCGTAACATCTGATGAATTTGTATTCGAAAGATTGCTGGCTGTACTTGAAGGGATGGGCATAAACATCCCCGATAAGAATATTCAGTTTAAAGAATCTAAGTGTTTTATTGAACAATAAAACCGTAGTAAAATTAACGCAAAAAAATCCCCGGACAAAACATCCGGGGATTTTTTTTAGCGGATATTTTGATATTAATTACCAATTGATCTGCACAGGTTTTGAACTGCCGGGATCGGATAGGGTTCCAGCTGTACTGCTGTCCTGCTCCAAGATAACTCCGAGGGCTGAGGGTTGGGAGTTCTGTTGTTCAAAAAAAACTTTAAAATTCTTCGAATTAATTGCCGTTCTGCGCTTATAAAATCGCACGACGGCATTCTTCATATTACACTTAACTAAACCGTTATATTCATCTGTGGAGTAATATGGATCTAAATGTGCATTCATATCAAAGTTTTTTTCAGTTCCGATCTCTTCGGCTCTTCCTGGACTTGGCATATAATCAATATCTCTTAACGCAACATCAATAACATTTCCCCTGATAGCTATTTTATGAAACTTGTAACTAAGCTGATTACAAGTTTTAAACAAGCAGGCACGTTCAAGCCATCTCTTATAGCGGTCTTCATTTTTATCATCAGAGTTAAATTTTACAGGAAAATATTCGTAATCAAAATTAACTGAGCTTGACCGTAGTCCCAATGCTAAGTCTGGCTTGTGATAAATTCTATGTTCTCGCTCCTCTTCATCTCCATCCCACTCATGTCCATTCCTTTTAAAAAGAAAAACCCTTACCTCAACATCATATAGATAAAACTCATCGCCTTCCCATGCTCCGGAATACAATGTTTTGTACAACCGCTCCGCGGCATCAGCACGTATAGCCATCTCTAAAAAATTTCTGGCAGCTCCCTTAATTTCACCAAAACCTGTTGGGTTTTCAAGTATAGCATCAACCGTGTCCTTAACAATATCAACTTTACTAATATGTAAACTATCAGAATATAAGTTCCAAAGTTTATTCCAACCGTATATTTTGCCGATTTTATCGATTATTTCTTGCCTATATGGATAAGTATTGTTGATGACCTTATGCAATAGACTCGGCTTAATGGGGTTCTGTTTCTGATCATGGACAGCTTCTTTAATTGCAGCAGCCACCTTTCCTAGATATTTTTCTTTATCCGGCCTCACATTATTACTCATCTCATACCGCGCAGTATCATGCATTCGATCCAGCCTTACCCTAAGAGTATCATGAAAAAATCTAGCTTCCTTATCTGTGATCGAAGTTAGTGCCGTATAATGATTTCCTGAATCCGTTTTTAAAATATAAGAAACAAAATCTTCCTTGGCTTCAACAAAGCTCACTCCCCAAACATTTAGTAATAAAAAAAGGATAAAAACATTAATTCGCATCTCCAACTCCTTATATTATTTCAGCACAAATTCCATAACAGGCAACTGACTAGGGTTCAAGGACTTAAGAAGAAACTCTTAAGTCCTTTTTTCATATGGGGGACTCTGTCGGGTAACCAGAAATTTACCCACCTCGCCTCTACACCATTCTCCCTTTCCCGGTTTACCCGCCCTTAATAAAAAGATATACTTGATTTAAGTGGAAGACCGCCCAAAGAAAATCAGGAAAGTCAAAATGTTTGCAGAAAAAGATCACTTCAGAGAACTTTTCGAACAGTTCAAGAAGCATCTGAGTCACGACAACTACGATGCTATCAACGAACTGGTCGGAAGCCCGCAATGGTTAAACTTAAGATTTAAAAAGGCTAACCGGGCAGCTGAAGTGGAGCTTCCGGCAATCTTGTACTCCATGGACCGAGTAAGAGATATTCTTGACGCAAAGCAAGGCTCCATAGCTGAAGCATGTACCATCTTCGGTAGCAATATCTGGAATTACATAGGCCATAAAGACAAGCTGAAACTCGAAGAACAGTTTTGCGCCCAAGTCAGCGATATTCTGGACGACATGTCCAATACCGGACGTTCGGGGCTGGCTGTGAGCCGCTTGCAACAGGAACTGAAGTATCTGGATGCAAACTTGGATCTCAAGGAAAGAATGGAGAGAATCCTTCAGGAGTATCAAGAGATCAGAAGCAGGCGGGATGATCTTATTCTGAAAAAGAAAGAACTGATAGAGTTCCTGATCAAAAATGAAAACTACGATGAAGCGGAATCTGTTCTGAAGGATATTATCACGACCTACGGCAGCGAAATAGAAAGCCTCAAAAACCTTTCATCGGAAATAGCCCTGCTTAAACTCAGAATTGAAAATGAAAGAAAAAGACTTCTGCTTGACGGAAAATCACTGCAACAGCGGGTTAAACAACTAAGCGCAACAACCTCATATTTAAGTCTTGAAGAACTGGAAACTCTAAGGAGCGACCTGTTTGATTTTGTAAAACTTAACCCGGAGATGCCGGCTGCCCGCAGACTGGAGCAGGAATTCCTAAGCAAAACCAAGAGATACCTGCTCGGCAAGACCCTGCACATAAACGAAACTTTAGGGCCGGACGAAGCAGTGAAATGGTTTACCGAATACGTGCTGACATCTAATTTTGCCTCGAGTTTCAGTAACCTCTCTGAATATCCTGAGCTTAAAGCCGTGTTTCGTAGCTGTTTTGAATCAAGCCTAAAAAAAATCAAAACAAAAACAACTGCCCTGCTCTTTGACGATACCCTTGCGGAACTAAGCCGCTTCGACCACCGAACCTGCTCACTTTATTCACTGGAAGAAGCCGGGCGCAGATCAAAACTACACGACCGAATAGAAAGATTCAGGAACAGCACACGGGACATCCACAACGAAAAAGAGTTGCTTGACGAACTATGCATTGCAGTTGATGCATATGAAGGATCTCCCCTTTCGGAACTGCGCACTGAACGTGGCGACAAGTTGGCCGCCATGCTGAGCGTCATCAATACCCCCTACCATGATTTGTCCTCCCCGGACCTTGCCACAGCTATTTCCGAACTGGAAACAATCAGCAAGGCTGACGATGGCAGAGTTGGACGGGAAGCCGAAAAAAAAATTAGAACATTGCAGACCGAAAAGCTTCGCATTGAAGCCTCAAGGGCCCGCATGGATCAGGACCTGCACCGCGAACAGCAATGCCTGCTCCAACTACTGGCCCTGCACCCTAACGATACAGATTCAGCAAAACGGCTGTCCGCGGTAAGAAATGAATACCGTACTCAGAATCAAACCTTTGAAAAAGGTAAACAAGAACTTTCTGAGCACCAGCTGAACAAAGCCATCTCTTCCCTTTCCGCTGTTACCGATATCAATCTCAGCTCAGAAGCAGCACAGCTTCTTAAACAAGCACGCTCCGACGCAGAGCTATACAACAATCAGGCTCGCAAGATTTTACCGGAGCTTGATTATGCAACCACATACCCACTGGCAGAAGCAACAGATGCGGATCTTTCAACTATGCGGGAAAGCCTCTCGCTACTGAATGAATCATTCAAGGATTCACCAGTGATAGAAGAACGGCTGGAAATGGTTAAAATGGAACGATCCATACGCAACAAAATCCTGACCATTTCGGAACTACGGCAGGAATACGGTAATAACATAACAGCCCTGCTGGATCAGGATGTCGTGACTGAATCTTTAAAAAAACACGGCACCCATCCACACATGTCCAAGGAAATAAATCTATTGGCATCGGCCATACAAGATTCATATATTGCACAAACAGAGAACAAAGAACTTCACAAAGCCCGCAGCCTGTACAGAAAATTCCTGAAACTCCCCGCTGATGCATTTAAAAGGGATTACCTGAGCTTTGCCGAAAACGACCCGCTGCATATATCCAGACTGGAGCGCGATCTCGAAGAAGCCGGACAACAGGCACGCTTCGCTATCATGGAATTGGAAAAATTGCGTCTCCCGGAGGGAGCTGCATATATAAAAAAAGCTTCAGCCATATGCTCTGACTTACCTCAACTTATCTCGGCCATGGATATGCGTGAAAGAATCGCCGAGGGTCAGGAAATTATGTTCAGAGTGGACCGTAATCTAGACTCTCCGGCCGACATGTCGGACACACAGCTTGAAGAGCTATCCTCCGAACTTGACCGGGCGGCACGTCTCCTTCCGGCAGAAGGCAATCTAAGACTGCTTAACCTGAAATATGGATCCATCTCCGATTATAGACGCATGGTCACCGAGCAAACAGGGATCAAAGGGAGAATGCTGCTGCATATCGTCAACAGGGGGGGATATTTGATACTTATGGATGAATCTTATTTCGGAAACCGCAAGGCAGCTGAAAATCACAACGCCATTGCGCTGACTGCACCGATGATCAAAGAAAAACATGCCAAAATATCCTTCATTGATGATATTCCTGTACTGGAATCAATTGATGGAAAATTAACAGTCAACGGAAAAAAATGCGACAAACTGAGTCTGAACAAGGGTGACGAATTGAAACTCGGGCTGAACTTCAGATGCAGAGTTGATGCCGCAGACAGCAACGCCCTTGTACTCACACCGCATGTCGCATCCCAAATTGCATCTGCATCGCAGATAAAATCCATCGTTCTGATTAACCGTCGCCTGCTTTTCTCCGCAGACAACTCCGGACATATAAAAATTCCGCAATTGCACCACCAGTTCGAACTGCTCCGCTCGGATAACTCTTTGCAATTGTACAGCAAAGACGGCAACAAAGAGATTAAGCCCGGCGCAGAAATAACCCTTCAGGAAAGCAACGTATCGTTCACCTTCAACAGCGAGGTGAGATAAAGTGAACGGAACCTACCTCAAAATATTCATCATCACTCTGACGCTACTCTACGCCCTGCCCGCTTCAGCCGCGTCCAAGCTTGATGTCCGCAGCTCCAAACTTCTTGAAGAGGCAGCCCAGTCAGCAGTCATGGTCATAAATACGGAAAGCATCTTCCTGCTCGGTAATGAGGATATCCGGCTCAAAGTATCCGGTCCTTTCCCGGAACTGGAATCAATTCTGCTGGCAAACATGGCCGATTCTTCCAACAGATACGATTTTTCAGCGAACGGAACCCACACCCTACACGTTAAATCCAGCATTCACGAGAGCGGATTTTTCAAGCAGCCTCATGTGCGCATAAAAATATTTCTCAAAGCAACAGACCAGAAAGGGCGCATAATCTGGAGTGATCAAATATGGTCACCCAAACTGCGCGATTTCAGCCTGCTAAGCAACTGGCTTTTCGGCCTTTTGGCCGGATCATTCCTGATACTGTTTTTTTATATTATCCCCTCGGCAGGCTACAAACTGGACCTGCCGAAAACGACACGGGTAACCCTGAAAGTCATTGTCTTTGTAACGTTCAGTGCAGCTATAATTTATTATTTGCTGTAATTATTTCCGGCAGGAAGGACTTGGGATGAAAATCAAACACACCGAATTTACCCATCAGGGGACCAGAAATGAAAATCAGGACCGGCTGCTTTGTATCAACCGGGATGAAAACGGTTCCAGCTGTGCTCTTTTCGCAGTCGTGGATGGCATGGGAGGATTATCGGACGGAGCTGAAACAGCTCAAGAGGTCAAAAATTCTCTTAAAATGGCTTATACCGAGATCATGGATTCCCCGAACCGTCTGGAAGAACTTCAGAATGTACTGCACAGGGCCAACATCAGGATAAATGAATCAAAACAGTCCCGACGGGGTGCTACCTGCTCCGCGCTGTGGCTGGAAAAAGACAAATATTTCATAGCCCATACCGGCGACACACGCATATTCAGCATCAACAGCAACAAAACCGAACTACTCACTGAAGACCAGAACATTGCTTTCACAATGTATTCAATGGGCCGCAAAACTTACGAAGAATACCTTAGCGGCGGCGGACACAACAGACTGCTTTCATTTGTGGGTATGGGAAAAAAAATGAAACTGCAGGGCTTTGAAGGAAGAACAATGCGGGGAGATATATTCCTGCTCTGTTCGGACGGATTGAACCAGTTTCTACAATTGAAAAGCGTGGAAGAACTGGGCAGAAAGGCGTTGCAGCAGAATGATCCCTATCAATATCTCCTGCAACACCTGAAAGAAACGGTAATTCCTGACAGGTCTGAAGATAACGTCAGCTGGATATGCCTTCAGGTCACATAGTTATATCAGCGTTCCCTGATCAAGCGAAACCCCAGATCACTGAACTTGCTTTCAGGATCAAGGCCGAATCTGTTGACTGCTCTGGCATGCTCTTCATCATGCCCCCAGCTTCCGCCCCGCAAGCTGCGTTCTTCACCGTATTCCCTATGAATAGGATTCTTGCGGTCATGTGACGCATAGGCATCCGGGCTGAACCAGTCCTCACACCACTCCCAGACATTACCGGACATGTCGTAAATCCCAATTCTATTAGGCATCATCAGTCCGACCGGATGGGTTTGTTCATCGCTGTTGGCACTGTACCAGGCCACCCGGTTCACATTCTGCGAACCGGCATACTTATCGAACATACCGCAACCCCGTGCCGCGTACTCCCACTGGGCCTCAGTGGGCAGGGAAAAGGTATATTTACCATTCGCTGCTGAAGACAGTTTACGGATAAACTGCTGGGTATCATACCACGAAACCGTTTCCACAGGGTGATCGTCCCCCTCGAAATACGAAGGGTTTTTCCCCATAAGAGACGTCCACTGCTGCTGGGTGATGGGATAGCGGCTGATCCAGAAACCATCCAACTCAACAAGATGGATAGGCTGCTCATCATCATAACCTTCGTCATCCCCCATATCAAATTGTCCGGAAAAGACCCATACGAATTCAATACCCGTACTCGGCTCCACCCAAATCCAAATATATTCACCTAAATCAAGATCATCGATATATTCGCCTTCCCCCGGTTCATCCTCCCAATCCACCTCAAGAGAGTATTCATAACCATCGTCATAATCGTAGGAGTCTTCGGCATCATCACCGTTCTCTTCCGCCTCTTCGACATATTCCTGAGCAGGTGAACTTTCCACCTCTTCATCATAAGTTGAAAATTTGAACTCCATACGGCAGCATTCCTCAAAATGCTCACGCATCTCCTGCACATCGCTATGCCTGTCTTCAGGATTCTTCTCAAAAGCTTTTTCTAAAAACGGCTTGAAGCGGTCCGGCATCCGGCTCAGATCCGGCGGTTCCAGAATAATGGATTTCATTATGGACTGAAGATCGCTAGACTCGGCACCGAAAGGGACATACCCGCCAAGCATACGGCAAAAAATAACCGCAGCAGCCCAGCGGTCCACCTCAAATCCGTAATGCGTATCGAACCGTTCCGGGGAGGAATAATGGATAGTCAGGGCCGCATTCTGAGACATGGAAACACTTTCCCCGCTGGTAATCTTCGATGAACCAAAATCGCCGATTTTGACAACATTTCCGGTCAGGAACAGATTTTCCGGTTTTATATCCCGATGCAAAAGCCCATGATTCTCAAGAGTCTGTAGGCCGTGCATAATTTCCCTGAACAGGGCCACTGCCTTTTCCTCAGAAACATTATCCCAGTCGAGAGCATTTTCCAGATTTTCCGGGACATACTCCATGAGGATACAAGGCTCACCATCCACCGATTCCCCGTAATCTATCACTTTTACCAGTCTGGAATCGTTGATGCCCAGGGTTTCCCGAGCTTCCCGTTCAAAGAGGGTCACGTCCTTATGCAAAACTTTCAAGGCAAACTGAATACCCTTGTCATTTTCAACCAAATAGACAGTGCCGTACCCACCGGCACCAAGGACCTGCTTTTTTATATAATCTTTAAAGATCGCATCTCTGGATTCAGGCACAATCACTCCCCTTTATTTATGGCTATTCCATCCTATTTTTAAAATACGCAAATGCGGATTATTTGTAAAACGGATTTGGAATTTGGAAAGAAATAAAGGAGGAGAGGGGCGCAAGACCGATTAATCAAATCTCTGACTTCTTAAAAGAACGGCTGCCCCACAAAATATATCCCGAGCAGGCCTATCAAGGCTCCCGCCATTTTGCGGAAAAGATTGCCACCCTGCTGCCAGCGGCTACTTTCCAGCATGCGCCGGACCAAAGCCGTTGAACTTCCGGCCACAGCAATGGGCAGGCAATGACCGATCCCGAAAAGGACTATCAGCAAAATTCCGGTGGCAATTTGGCCCTGCACAGTAATTATAGCCAGAATAGGTGCAATAAAACCGAAAGTGCATGATCCGGACAGAATACCGTAAGCCAGTCCCAGCACGAACGCCCCAGTGTACCCCTTAAGCTTGAACCTGCCCATAAGGTTACCGGACATGGAACACTTGGCAAGACCCAACATATCAAGCGCAACCCAAAGCAGCACCGCACCGACGACAACCGTCCACCATGGGCCTACGTCACCCATGAGCCTGCCCAGTACGGCGCAGACAATACCGATGACTGCTATGGTGATGAACAATCCGAGAGTAAACAGTCCGGCATATCCCCAAGCTCTGCGCCCTTCCACCAGTTCATTCTGCCCTCCCACATAACCGACGATAAGCGGTATAGAGGCAAGGTGGCACGGTGAAAACAAGACACTGACCACCCCCCAGAGCAAGCAGCCAAAGGCAGCCCATACCGTCCCGCTTACGATCCATCCGTTGATGGCAAGTAGAAACTGATCCATAGCCTACTTCACGCCCAGTTCGCTAAACTTCGCTTCAATACTTGCTTTGTCCAGAAAACCCACATGGCGATATCGTTCATTTCCCTGCGCATCATAAAAAATCTGGGTGGGAATTGTGCGGATGCCATACTTAGCAGCCTCCTCGCGGTGTTCCCAGACATCTATGAAGGCAACTGCCGCACGTCCATCATATTTTTTTGACAACTCTTCGATCACCGGGGTCATCATCTTACAGGGAATACAGGCATGAGCCCCGATATCCACCATAGTTACCATTCCCTTAATCGGCAGCTCATGCGGTTTACCGGAAATTAACTCAGCTGTTGTGGGAGCTTTTTCCCCGGAATCGTCAGCTGTTGCCGGGCCAACAATGAAGCACATTCCCGCAACCATCAGGCACCCCAGCAATGCAACGGTTCGATTTAACATCCCCCTACAATCCCGCTTCTGTTTTATTTCAACCACTTGAGCACCTCTTTTTTACTGGGAGCCTTACCGGAAACTTTCACTTCACCATCAATAACAACAGCAGGGGTGGAAAAAACACCCATCATTGCTATTTCCTGAAAATCGCTAACCTTGATGACTTCCGCCTCGATGCCACTTTCTGCGACGGCTTCCCTTACGTTCTGTTCAGCTTTAGCGCACTTGGGGCAGCCGGGTCCGAGAACCTGAATTTTCATTATTCACTCCTTTTATTTATTTGGCGATATTGCCAAATATAAAACATGTCAAGTAGGGGGACTTTATTCGATCGCAAATCACCCCAATCCCGCCAACCTTGCGAAGAAGACCAAGAACTGCTATCAAACCCTTCTCTTTTTCGGATTTCTCATAAAATCCCATACATTTTTTCGATTAATTAAATTTTATTAATCTGAAAATCCTATTCGAGCACACTCTTAACTAACATCAGGAGGGAAGATGTTTTCTTGGTACTTCAAAAGTAACCTGTTGATTCGTATTATTATTGGCCTTGTTTTAGGGGCAATTGCAGGGCTTATTTTAGGACCTGAAGCCAAAATTTTCTCACCGCTGGGAGATATTCTGGTCCGCTCATTAAAAATGATCGTCATGCCTGTAATCGTCTCCACCATCATTGTGGGCGCAGGCAGTGTAAAACCAAGTCAGCTCGGTAAGGTCGGCGCGAAGTGTATGGGCTTTTACATGCTGACCACCGGATTCGCAGTTGCCATCGGCCTCTTTTTCGGAAACATCCTCCAGCCCGGCAACGGCCTTGAACTGGCCGCAGAAGGTGCTACTCTCAAGGTAGCAGCTCCCAAAGCAACTTCCTTTCTCGATATCCTGATCAACATCATTCCCAAGAACCCCTTTGCAGCGATTACTACCGGTGATGTTCTCTCAACCATCTTTTTCTGCATCATCACAGGTATTGCCATCTCCATTCTGCGCCACAGCGAAGACGCACGCATCAAGAATGCCGGGGATTCCCTCTTTTACCTCTTTGAAGGCCTTGCCGAGGTCATGTACATCATCATTGACTGGGTGCTGCAATACGTTCCCATCGGCGTATTCGCGCTGATCGCCGTTGTTTTCGGTGCTCAGGGTTCTAAGGCTTTCGGCCCGCTGGGCGTAGTTGTTATCGCCACCTATCTTGCTTTTGCCTGCCACATATTCTTTATCTACGGCGGCGGACTTCTGCTCTTCGGCGTTAACCCGATGAGCTTCTTCAAAAAGGTAAAAACCGCTTCCATTGCCGCATTTGTCACCAGATCCAGCAGCGGCGTACTGCCCATCAGCATGGAAACTGCTGACAAGGAACTGGGCGTGGATAAGAGCATCTATTCTTTCTCCCTGCCGCTGGGCGCAACCATCAACATGGATGGAACCGCTATTTATCAGGGCGTATGTGCCCTGTTCATCGGTTATGCCATTGGCGAACCCCTGACCGCCAGCCAGCAGATCACCGTCATCGGAACCACTGTACTGGCATCGCTGGGAACTGCCGGTATTCCCGGAGCAGGCGCAATCATGCTCATGATCGTGCTTAACTCCGTAGGTCTGGAAGTTACAGCCGGATCACCCACCGCGCTGGCTTACGCCATGATCTTCGGCATTGACGCCCTGCTCGACATGGGCCGCACCTGCACCAACGTTACCGGTGACCTTGCCGTAACCTGTGCTGTAGCCAACAGCGAAAATGAACTTGATCAAGAATACTGGGAACCCAGTAAGGCTGCACAGCAGTAAAATTCATTTACCCATACCCAAAAAAGAAGGCCGACTCCATCTGGAATCGGCCTTCTTTTTTGATTTCAATTGCAATAACTCAAATATTCTGCGGATAGTCAGTGACCAAACCAGTCACGCCCCATTTGGTAAGCCGCTGCATATCCTCCACTTCATTTACAGTGTAAGGATTAACAGCCACCCCGGCTTCGCGCACGGCTTTGACCTTCTCTTCGGTGAGAAAACGGAATCCCGGATGCCATGCATCAGCCCCGGCCTTACGGGCGGCTTCAAGGGGATCTCCATCGAAATTATGCTCCGTCAGCACCCCGGTCAGAATGTGCGGAGCAATTTCTTTGCTTCTGCGCACATAATCGTGGTTGAAAGAAGAAACCACCACCTGATCATCCATGGACTGCTCCCGGATAATTCCAAGCACTTTTTCCACAATCTTTCCACCAAGTGAACCGGGAACCGCCTTACTGAGATCCTTGATCTCCACATTGATCCACATATCCAGTTCCCTGCTTAACTTCAGGGCCTCAACAAGGGTGGGGATACGCAAATCATCAGGCAGATTCTCAGGCAGATCCCGCCAAGGCTGCCTTTTGTATTTGGGCGGGCAGAAACGGCGCGGAAAAACATTAGCACTGAGCTGCTTAATTTCCTCAAGGGCAAACCTCCACGGCAAAGCAGGAGGATTGACAGCAAACACAGGATGGACACTGGCATTGGTGGAGCGTAGCAGATTCAAATCATGGAGGAGGATAATTTCCCCGTCCTTGGTGACCTGCACATCAAGTTCCCAGCCATCCGCCCCGGCCTCTTTGGCCTTACGCACAGCCGCAAGAGTATTTTCAGGTGCAAGGGAACGCCCCCCGCGATGCGCCCAAATCAAAGGCCGCTTATTTATTAAGGATAAGGACATATTTTAAAATCCTAATGATTCAAAATCTGCTCAAGAAACATGCGGCTGCGTTCTTCCTTGGGCGCGGTAAAGAACTCCTTCACCGGGGCGTATTCCACGATCTGGCCTTTATCCATGAAGACCATGGTATCGGCCACTTCGCGGGCAAAGCCCATTTCATGGGTCACGCAGATCATGGTCATACCCTGATCGGCCAGCTCGCGCATAGCATCCAGCACTTCCTTGATCATTTCCGGGTCAAGGGCTGAAGTGGGTTCATCAAAAAGCATAATCTTGGGCTGCATGGCTAAGGCGCGGGCAATAGCTACACGCTGCTGCTGACCGCCGGAAAGCTGGCCCGGAAACTTATTGGCCTGCTCGGCAATTCCAACCCGCTCAAGATATGAATGAGCTAGATCAACGGCCTGCTTACGCGGCATATTGCGCACATGAATGGGCCCGGAAACAACATTATCAAGAATGGTCATATGCGGAAAAAGATTGAACTGCTGAAAAACCATGCCCACCTCGCGGCGAACCCGTTCAATCTGTTTCACATCATTGGTCAGCGGCGCACCGTCAACTACGATGGCCCCTTCCTGATGTTCCTCCAGTCTATTGATGGTCCGGATAAGAGTTGATTTACCCGACCCGGACGGCCCACAGATGACCACCTTTTCCTGCTGACGGATCTGAAGATTAATATCTTTAAGTACGTGAAACTGCCCGTACCATTTGTTCAAACCCTGTATATCAATCACAACCGGGCTGTCTCCCAGATGTGTAGCGGTATTTATATGTGCAGAAGTCATTATATCTCTCCTCTATTTACTTGCGGAAGGCATCTTGCGTTCAAGGTATTGACTGTAGCTGGAAAGGGCGTAGCAGAGAATCCAGTACCAGAAAGCAATGAATACGTACGCTTCCTCCAGCCTGCCGAACCATTTAGGATTGGAAGTGGTGGCGAATGCAATCTGCAAAAGGTCCACCAGACCGACGATGCCCACGAGGGAAGTATCTTTCAGAATCCCGATAAAGTTGTTGACCATGGGCGGGATAACAATACGCAGAGCCTGCGGCAGGATAACCACGATGGTCTTTTTCCAATACCCCATGCCCAGCGCGTCAGCGGCTTCGTACTGACCTTTACTGATGCCCTGCAAACCGCCACGGATGTTCTCCGCAAGATACGCGGAAAAAAACATAGTGATACCAACAAGAGCACGCAGGACTTTATCCAATTCCATACCCGAAGGCAGAAATAAAGGCAGAACCACCGAGGCCATGAACAGGAGTGTAATCAGCGGCACCCCGCGGATAAGTTCAATATAGGCCACGCAAAAAGGTTTGGCGATAGGCATATCCGAAGTACGGCCCAATGCGAGCAGTACGCTAAGAGGAAATGCAGCCAGCATGGCGACAATGGAAAGCATGATGGTCAACATCAAACCGCCCCAGTAGTGGGTTCCCACCACGGGCAATCCGGTTATTCCGCCGCCGTAAACCAACGCGAAAACAACAATGGGTGAAACAAACCAAAGGACTTTAAGCCATTTGCTGCGCCGGAATGAGGCCACCAGACTGAGGCTGACCAAAATCACCACAATGCACAGAGCGATGAGCGGACGCCAGCGTTCTTCGGCCGGATAAACTCCGGTCATGAACACGGGCCACATATCACGGATGAATCCCCATGCGGCACCGGTGTGCTCCTTGGCTGCTACCGGATCAAGGGTGATGGATGCATTGGTCACCGCCCATTCCCAAAAGGGAGCGACAGCGGACCAGATGGCCCAGCAGGAAACAACGGTCAGCACTGCATTGTACCACGGGCAGAGCAGGTTCTTGCATACCCATCCGATTAGACCCACCTGGGTTGCCGGGGGTTGTCTGTCAGGAATATCTTGGGCCATGATTACCTCTCCACCAGCGCGACTTTGCTGTTGTAAATATTCATTCCAAAAGAAATCAGCAGGGAAATGCACAGGTAAACACCCATCCAGATACCGACAATCTCCACCGCCTGCCCGGACTGGTTCAGGATGGTCCCACCAATACTTACAAATTCGGGATAACCGATGGCTACGGCCAACGAACTGTTCTTGGCAATAGCCAGATATTCACTGGTCATGGGCGGAACTATAACCCGCATGGCCTGCGGCAGGATTACGATACGCATAACCTGACGCTCATTCATTGCCAGAGCGCGTGCGGCTTCCCGCTGCCCTTTGGAAACTGCTTCGATACCTGAACGGATAATCTCGGCGTTAAACGCGGAAACATATACGGTCAGTCCCACCACCAGCGCGGTAAATTCCGGGGTCATCCCGGTACCGCCCTTGAAGTTGAAACCCTTGAGAGCAGGAAAATCGAGAGTAAAAGGCTGTCCGCCAAGTAACCATGCCAACGCGGGCAGAGCGATCAGGACAGCAAGGGAAGGAAAAAGAATTTTAACAGGCACGCCTGTTTCATCGAGAATACGTCTGGCCCGTCTGCGGATCACCCAGATGGCTGCAAGGCCGATCACTACAGCAGCGCAAAAAAGCCAGGCCCCCTGCTGCGGAACCAGTGAAGGAAGGTACAACCCGCGCTTGTTGAGAATCAGCCACCCGCCCAGATCAATGGACTGGCGAACATTAGGCAGTTGCTGCAAGACAATGAAATACCAAAAAAATAATTGCAGCAACACCGGCAGGTTGCGGTTAAGTTCCACAAACCAGCGGCAGATATTGGAAAGCAGCCAGTTGGGGGAAAGACGTCCGAGGGCAACCAGCAGCCCGAGTATTGTTGAAGCGACACAGCCGATGACCGTGACTTTCAAGGTATTGCCCAGCCCGGTTAAAAGGGCCATGAAATAACTCGAAGATTCAGTGTAGTGCGCAATCTCAACACTGTCCCGGAAAATGTACAATGTCAGCATGGGCAAGCCGATGCTGAAAAGCAGGCAGACTGAAAGCCATGTACTGTTCATGGGCCTTTCAGACTTGCTCTTCAAATGACGGGAAATAAGTTGCGAAACAACAAGTCCGGTAACAAGACTGAGCAGAAACCAGAGCAATCCGCCCTGCGGAAGAGGAATCCCGGTCACCTCGCCGATGCGAAAGCCTGCCTCATTCCCGAGAAAACCGAAACCGGAACTGATCCCACGGGTTTCCAGATTAGCCAACGTATTCCTGTATACAGACACGGCCAGCCAGAGAAAAGCCCCGACCATACAGAGCTGGAACATCCATGCTCTTCCCTGCGGACTGCGCCAGAAAGGAACCTTATCCTGCGGTGCTAAACGTTCGGACATAAATAAACCTTTTTATTAATAATAAAAAAACGCGCCGGGAAAATTCCCGGCGCGGATAATTACGTTTTTAACGACCTAGCGGAAAGGCGGTGCGTAGATGAGTCCGCCTTTGTTCCACTGCTGGTTGAGTCCGCGCTCCATGCGCAGGGGAGTTTTGGGTCCGAGGTTACGGTCAAAAATTTCACCGTAGTTACCAACGGTCTTGATGATGCGTACGGGTGCGCCTTTATCAAGGCCGAGATCGGTCCACAGGGAACCGGTTTTGCCCAGCATGCGCTGAACTTCAGGGTCTTTGCTCTTAGCGTACATTTCTTCAACATTTGCCTGAGTAACACCCTTTTCTTCAGCAGCCATGGTCAGCCAGATTGTCCAGCGGACAATGTCGGACCACTGGTTGTCGCCGTGGCGTACAACAGGACCGAGGGGTTCCTTGGAGATCACTTCGGAAAGAATAATGTGATCTTCGGGCTTTTCCATCAGGGAACGCTGAGCAGCAAGGCCGGAAACGTCGGTGGTGTGAACGTCACAACGGCCGGTGTCGTAAGCTTTACGAACGTCAGGCTGTTTGTCAAAAACAACGGGAGTGAAGCTCATGCCGTTTTTACGGAAAAAGTCGGAAATGTTCAGTTCGGTGGTGGAACCGGTCTGCAAACAAACAGTTGCGCCGTCCAGTTCCTTGGCATCTTTGATACCGAGTTCCTTACGGACCATCATACCCTGACCGTCATAAAGAGTGGTCACGGTAAAATCGAGACCGAGCTTAACGTCACGGCTCATGGTATGGGTGGTGGTGCGGGAGAGAAGATCAATTTCACCGGACTGCAAAGCGGGCAGACGCTCTTTGGAAGTGAGCGGGGTGTATTTGACTTCAGAAACATCAACGGCAGCGGCAACTGCGCGGATGAAATCAACGTCAAAACCAACACGCTTACCGTTGCTGTCCAGAGCGGAAAAACCGGGGTTTTCAATGTGGGTTCCGGCTTTGAGAAAACCGTCTTTCTTAACGTTTTCCAAAGTTCCGGCCTGGGCAATTGATGCCATGGCCACAATCAACAGACAAATGAAAGAAGTACGAAAAAGAGCCATTTAACTACCTCCACCCTCAAAACTTCACAACGCAACATTGTGAGGGAATTCCAGTCCGTATAACAAATAATACGGCTTTGCGCTGCATAGATATTGCTGACCACCAGCCGCGGAAACATTCACTTCCGCCACCGGAATCAGTCATCCTAGTAACTCACTGTATGCACCCTTAATACACACTTGCCAAGAACAGCTCAACTGGTTTAAACCAGATTTTATAAAAAAAGTTTCAAATACGTGGAGACTCAGTATAAATCTTGTGCCAGTTTAACGGCAAAACCTCTAACACCAACCGAGCCATGGAAAAAAAACGTTACTACGAGATAGTCCGCGATCTGATCCTGCAACGCCTTGCCTCCGGAGAACTAAAACCGGGAGATAAACTGCCCTCTGAAAGGACTCTCTGCGCTGATTTATCTCTGAACAGAAACACAATCCGCCATGCCCTGCTGAAACTGCAACGTGACGGAAAAATTTTCAGGCTGGAAAGAAAAGGCTGGTATGTGAACCCCATCCGCATGGTTTACAACCCGGCAGACCACGTTAACTTCGCCCAACTTGCCACATCGCAGGGCCGCAAAGCAGAATGGACCACTGAAGATAACGGAATAATTACGATCGAAGACACTATGGAAACATATACTAACGAGGGTTTTCCGGCCGGGACAAAAGTCTATTCCATGGAGAACACCTTCTTCATAGATGGTCAGCCAGTAGCCCGGACCCTAAACTATCTAAATGCGGAAAAACTGGAAGGGATTATCCCCAAGACTACCGACCGGGCCATGACGCAGGTAGTAGAAGAAGATTACGGTTTAAGTCTCAAACAGCGAAATCTGCTGATCAGGCCGCTGCTGCTGCCACGGGACGTGACCTCAAATCTGGGTATCCCGCACGGCTCTCCGGGAATCTACGTTAGACGAATCAAGACAGACGGCAAAGACACAGTACTCACCGTGGAGCATGAATATTGGCGTTTCGATGCCATTGAACTGCGCGTGGACCAGATATAATTTTCTACCAACGCAAACAGGCCCGCAGCTTCTGAGAAACTGCGGGCCTGTTTGCGTTTTAAAATTCTCAAACTTTAACCGTCAGCCGCGGCATGCTCTTCCATAACCGCAAGCAACTGTCCGGTCTTCTCAGCCTCTTCAGGCATACCCATTTCCGTAAATCCCCGAAAAGATTCACGCACAACTGCAAGGCCGTCTTCACGGTTACCGGAAACAAAAAGTAACTGCCCAAGCAACTCCCCGGCAAAACAATGCCCTTTTGATTCACCCAGTTTCTGAAAACGCGAGTACGCTTCCATAAGCATAAGTAGAGCCTGTTCCTGATTCCCTTCAGAAATTTCAAGCTTTGCCAATTCATAAAGAATTGCGGCTTTCCCTTTTGAATCTCCACTCTCTTCGCATTCCTTAAGCTTCTTTTCGTATTCCGCTCTTAATTCTGATGACTGTTCCATATATTCTCCAAAATTATTTTTAAACTGAACGCTAAAACTATTAACGGTTTTTAGAAAGGTCAAGACACTGCCCTATCTTGCTGAAAACACACATATCCTGTAGCTGAAATATAAAGAACATAACATCGGAGCCATAAAATGCGCGCTGCCAACAGGGACATGATGCGGGCCATCAACCGCTGCAACATCCTCAGAACCATCAGGATGGGCGGTTGTATTTCCAGAAAAGATATTGCCGGGCAGACCGGACTGAGCCTTGCCACGGTAACAGGCATCACCGCCGAATTCATCAAAGAAGGAATCGTTTACGAAAAAGAGGCGGTATCCTCCACATCGGGCCGCCCTCCGGTGCTGCTGGCCTTGAATCCGGACGGCGCATTTGTGGCCGGAGCCTATATTTCAGCCGATAAAATCAGCGTGGTCATCATCAATCTTGAGGCCAAGGTGGTGGGATCACATTTTGTGCGCGTAACTCCGGGCATAAATTCACCGCAGGAAATCATCGAACTGCTTGCTGAAGCCATAAAGACCTGCCGACTTAACAATGGTTTCATTCCTGACGATATTGTGGGGCTGGGTCTGGGCATCCCCGGTCTGGTCAACCACCGAGAGGGGCTCATCCACTTTCATCCCGGATTCAATCGCGGCGCGGGCTGGGAAGACGTACCCTTCAGCAGCCTTGTGGAGCAGGAAACCGGATTCCAGACATTCATTGAAAACAGCTCCAACACCCTTGCTATTTACGAGCAATGGTTCGGAGATGCACGCGGCTGCGAGAATTTCTTTGTGGTCACCCTTGAACACGGCATCGGGCTGGGGCTGATCGTCAACGGCAGGCTGGTCCGCGGCTGGAAAGGCATGGCTGGGGAACTGGGCCATGTAAGCTGCTACCAGAACGAACAGCCGTGCAGGTGCGGATTGAGCGGCTGCCTTGAGGCTGTCGGCTCAAATTTCTCTATTTTGCGCGATGCAAAACAACTAGCTCAAAAAAACGTATGGCACCCCGCAAATCCTGAAAAAATCAAGATAGAAGACGTCATTGATGCAGCCAAACAGGGACACCCGGAATTACAAAATATTTTTACTCAGGCCGGGACCGTACTGGGCAGGCGTATTTCAGATTTGACCCGTGTGCTTGACCCGGAAAAAGTTATCATCACCGGAAAAAGCTATCTGGCCAAAGATATGCTTTTCGCGCCCCTGAACAAAGCCATGGAAAGCCGGGCCTGCGAAGTTTTCGGACAGATACCGGAACTGGTCATCCGTCCATGGAAAGAAGAAAACTACGCCCGCGGGGCAGGAGCACTGGTACTGGAAAAACTGCACCAGAGCTGCGCCATCCCCGAGGACTTGTACGAATAGTTAAGAAAGATACTTTTCCAGCTTGGCCCGCACTTCATCCGCTGTGGCAAGGGCCAGCACCTTGCGCGCAAGCTCACGCAGTTCTGCACGGCTGTGTTTGCGGATGGCACTTTTAACCCGTGGGATATGAACCGGACTCATGGAGAGTTCTTCCACCCCAAGGCCGATCAAGAGCAGAGAGGAAAGCACATCCCCGGCCATCTGCCCGCAAACGCAGACGGGTTTTCCCTCTTCACGGGCGGCGTCAGTGGCCTGCTTGATGGACATGAGCACTGCTGGTGAAAGCTGCTCAAACAAATCGGCAATGCGTTCATTCTGGCGGTCTACCGCAAGAGTATACTGGGTCAGGTCATTGGTACCTATACTGAAAAAATCCGTCTCCCGGATCAGGTGCGGAGCAAGGAACACCGCCGCCGGAGTCTCGATCATCACCCCCACGGGAAGTTTGTCCGCATGGGAAATCCCGTCATGCTCAAGAGAAGCTTTTGCTTCAGCCAGAAATTCCTTAAACCTGCGCACTTCATCAAGTGATGAAATCATGGGAATCAGGATACGCACATCCCCGTGCACCCCGGCCCGCAGCAAGGCCCGCAACTGCTTGACCAATAATCCGGGACGCTCAAAACAAAGCCGTATACCCCGGCAGCCAAGAAATGGATTGGCCTCTTCAGGCAGGGCCAGATAAGGCAGATCCTTATCTCCGCCCACATCAAGAGTACGGATAACCACAGGCCTGCCCTGCATATCATCCACCACGGACTTAAAAGCCTGATACTGCTCTTCTTCATCCGGGGATTCACTTTTTTCCATGAACAAAAATTCAACCCGGTACAGTCCCACGCCCTGAGCACCTTTGGACACAGCCGGACCGCTTTCAGAAGGGGAACCGATATTGGCTGCCAGCTTGATCTCCACTCCATCCGTGGTTACGGCGGGTAGTTCACGAAGCTCCTCAAGCTGTTTGCGTTCAATCCGATATTGCTCCTGCTGATACTTAATCTGATCCAGCTGCGATGAAGTGGGATTCACCAGAATGCGGTTATGCTCGGCGTCAAGGCCGACCATCTCCCCATCTTTGATCAGGGAGGTGGCACCGTCCGCAGCCACAATGGCCGGAATTTCCATGGATGCAGCCATGATGGCGGTATGCGAAGTGCGGTTGCCCTTTTCGGTGATAATGCCTTTGACCTTGGAGGTATCAAGAGTCGCAGTCTGGGAAGGAGTAAGATCTTCGGCCACGAGGATCACTTCATTATCGATAAGCTCCAAACCCTGCGGAGAAATTCCCAGACAGTTCAGCACCAGACGATGCCCGAGGTCGCGGATATCGGCGGCACGGGCGCGCAAATATTCATCCTCCAGCTCTTCCATGGCGGCGGCGTGTTCATTGACCACATCCTCCACTGCTGCCGGGGCGGGGAAACGCTGTTCGCGTATTTTTTCAATCACCGCTTCGGAAAACTCTTCGTCTTCCACCAGCATGAGATGGCCTTCAAAGATTGCGGCCTTATCGGCACCGAGCTTCTTTTCCACCTGCGCGGCAATATTGGCCAGCTGGGCTGCGGACTTCTCCACTGCACCTTTGAACCGTTCAATTTCCAGATCTGTCGCGCCGGGAGCAACAGCTGCCCGATCAAAAGCCACATCCTCATTTTTCACCACCAGCGCAGATGCAAGGGCCACTCCGGGAGAAACAGCAATTCCGCCAACCATAGCAAAAACCTCCGCAAACCTTTTCAGGTTAATTCGCGGTTATTTGAGTGAACTTAAAAATTCAGCAAGATTCTTAACAGCTTCCTGTTCATCACTGCCGGAAGCCTCAATGTGCAATTCAGCACCCTTGACCAGTTCCAGCAATTGCAGCTTGAAAAGGCTCTTGGCACTGGCGGATTTGCCGCCCACAGTGACTTTGATGTCGGACTCATAGCCCTTGGCAAGCTTGACAAATTCGGATGCGGGACGGACGTGCAGACCGTCTTCCGCTGTGATGGTAATTGTTTTCTCAGCCATTTCTTTATCCTTTTTTCTTATTCAATCCGGCCCCGGCAAAATGCCGGGACCGGAATTTTAACGGCTATTTTTTCTTCAGGGTCAGGATCGGAACACCGATTGAAACTTTACCTGCGGACTTGGTCATAGCAGTAAACTCATCAGCATTGCTGACCACAACCGGGGTAATCACCGAGCTGGCCTTTTCTTTAAGCAGCTTAAGGTCAAAGCGAATTACCGGATCACCCTTTTTAACGGTTGCACCCTCTTCAGCCACACGGGTGAACCCTTCCCCTTTGAGGGAGACGGTATCAATACCGAAATGGACAAAGAGTTCAACCCCGTCTTCGGTCTCCATGCTGAATGCATGGTTGGTCTTGAAGATCTTACCAATTACACCGTCAGCAGGTGCGCACATTATATCACCGGAAGGAATGATCGCCACACCGTCCCCCACAGCCTTGTCAGCGAAAACCGGGTCCGGGGTCTCTTCAATGGGAATGATTTCACCTTCGATAGGAGCGTAAAGAGTGATTGCGTCTCCTGCGGAGAGTTCACTCTCTTCACGCTGCATACCGCCCATGGCCATGGCGACCAGTTCAGCCTGAGTACCCAGAATTACCTGAACGCCCTTTTCACCGACCCGCACAACGCCCTTGGCACCGCAACGCTTGAGACCGTCTTCATTAATAATGGAGGGGTCCTTTACTTCAAGGCGGAGTCTGGTGATGCAGGAATCAATGTTGACGAGGTTTGCAGGGCCGCCAAGCTCACGGATGCAGGATTGAGCCAGATTAAGGGTGTCTTCATCGGAAACATCAACCGGAACAAGTGCATCATCTTCTTCGCGTCCGGGAGTCTTGAGATCAAAGAACCTGATGGCGAAAACAAAAAGGAAGTAATAAATAACAAAGAATACGCCGCCAAGGGCCAGTCCCATCAGGGGATTGGTGGCAAGACCGTAGTTCAGTACATAATCAATAGCCCCGGCGGAAAACCCGAAGCCGAGCTTAATATTAAAGATCGAACACAGTGCGAGTGAAACCCCGGTCAGCAGTGCGTGCACAGCGTAGAGTGCCGGAGCAATAAACATGAACATGTATTCGATAGGCTCGGTAACCCCGGTCAAAAAGGCTGTGAAGGCAACCGAAAAAAGAATACCACCGATCATGGCCCTGTTTTCAGGCTTGGCAGTGCGGTAGATTGCCAGAGCTGCTGCGGGCAGTCCGAACATCATAATCGGAAAAAAACCGGACATGAATCCACCGGCAGTGGGGTCTCCGGCAAAAAACCTGTGCAGGTCGCCGTGCACAACCTGCCCGGCAGCATTGGTGAAATCACCAAACTGAAACCAGACAATATTGTTCATGATATGATGCAGTCCGGTGGGGATGAGCAGTCTGTTCATGGTGCCGTAAACAAAGGTTCCCACCGGGCCGGAACCGATTACCCAGTTGGCGATGGCATCAATGACGCCCTGAATGGGAGGCCATGCAAAACTGAAAACATACGCCAATACCAGCGCACAACCGGAGGTGACGATAGGTACAAACCTCCGTCCCCCGAAGAAGGCCAGCCATTCCACAAGTTTTATATTGTAATAACGGTTGTAGAGCAGTCCGGCAGTAATACCCATGATGATCCCGGAAAGGACTCCCATATTGATGTCTTTATTCAAACTGCCGATAGCGGCGGTGAAGACAAGATAACCGATACCCCCGGCCAGTGCGGAAGCCCCGGCATTATCCTTGGAAAGACCTACAGCAACACCGATGGCAAAAATCAACGGCAGATTGGAAAAAATCGCATCCCCGGCCTTAAAAATAAATGGAATATCAAGCAAGTCACCGGCCCCCAGACGCAGCATCAGAGCCGCAACCGGCAGCACAGCGATGGGCAGCATCAATGAGCGGCCCAGCTTCTGCAATCCTTCCAGAATCCTCATAACATCACTCCTGGCAAATTGTTGATTATTCCGGGCACGGCTTCCCTGTAGTCCACGCCCGTCATCCCTCTAATACTTGAATCCTGATTTGCACAATACTGTCTAGCAACTTCCATCTCAACTTTATTTAATTTTTTTAATCAGCAAAAAAAGTATAATGAGTTGATTTCTTCCCCTCAAAATGAATAATTTCGCATTAAAGGAAAGTTTTAATGCATGGAGGAAAGCATGAGACTCGTTCCGTTAAAAACCGATCCGGGCTGGTGGACCGCCCATTACATCGCAAGGAAAATCAATTTTTTTTCCCCGAATAAAAGAAAGCCCTTCGTGCTAGGCCTTCCAACCGGAGGGACCCCTGTAAGTATGTATAAAGAGCTGATAAACCTGCACCGCGCCGGGAAAGTCAGCTTTGAACATGTGGTGACATTCAATATGGATGAATACGTTGGGCTGCCCGAAGATCATCCTCAGAGTTACCACTATTACATGTATGAAAATTTCTTCAACCATATTGATATCCCGCAGGAAAACATCAACCTGCTGGACGGTAACGCTCCCGATCCCGAAGCGCAGTGCGAAGCCTACGAACAGAAAATAAAAAATTACGGCGGAGTGCATATCTTCGTCGGCGGTGTGGGAACTGACGGACATATTGCTTTTAACGAACCGGCCTCCTCTCTTTCCTCCCGCACACGAATCAAGACCCTGACCGTTGAAACCCGTATGGGTAATTCCCGCTTTTTTAATAATGACATGGAAGCTGTGCCCAAGTTCGCCCTCACCGTGGGAGTAGGAACCCTGCTTGATTCAAGGGAAGTAATCATCCTTGCATCCGGCCTGAATAAAGCTCTGGCCGTATCATATGCAGTGGAACACGGAGTGAACCACCTCTGGACAATCTCAGCCCTGCAACTGCACCGCAAAGGTATCCTTGTCTGTGATGAGGATGCAACCATGGAACTAAAAGTTAAGACACTTAAATATTTTAAGCAAATAGAAGCAGAGAACCTGCAAGATCCCAAATAGGCGAGAGCATGTACGCACTTATAAATTGCAAAATATATACGGGAAATGAGGTGCTGGAGAATTCAGCACTGCTCATTGAAGGGAAACGCATTCACTCAGTTGTAGCTCCGGATGATATTCCTGCGGATGCTGAGCGGATCGACCTTGAAGGATCAATCCTTGCCCCCGGATTCATCGACCTGCAACTTAACGGCTGCGGGGGCGTATTCTTTAATGACGATATTTCAGCAGAAACGCTGGACCGCATGTCACACGCAATTATCTCCACAGGCTGTACCTCTTTCCTGCCGACGCTCGTCAGCGCGCCGGAAAAAGACATGCTGAAATCCATGGAAGTAGTCCGCGAATACCGCAAGAATTCACCGGACATGGTGCTCGGCCTGCATCTTGAAGGCCCCTATCTTAGCCGCAAACGTAAAGGCATTCACAACCCGGATATGATAAAAAATCCTAATGAAAGCATCCTCCACCATATTGTGGAACTGGGACCTGAAGTGACCAGAATGTGTACCATGGCCCCGGAAGTGATTTCAGAGGAACAGGTGCAATTGCTTGAAAATGCCGGGGTAAAAGTCTCCGCAGGACATAGTGCCGCCACCTGCCCCCGTGCCCGCGAGATGTTCCGGGCCGGAATCAGTATGGCAACCCATCTGTTCAACGGCATGGAACCGATACAGGGGCGCGAACCAAGCCTTGTGGGGGCCGTATACCTAGAAAAGCCGTGGACCGGCATTATCGTGGATGGAGTGCATGTTTCATGGGACAATGTGGAACTTGCAAAAAACATCGTAGACAAAAAACTTTTCTGCATCACCGACGCAACATCCGCAGTGGTTTCCGAACAGACCGAATTCATACTCGGCAACCAGACTGTTTATGTAAAAAATGGTAAATGCGCCGCCGCAGACGGCACCATCGGCGGTTCCATGCTGACCATGGACAGAGCTGTTTACAACTGCGTGCGCCACGTGGGCATCGAACTTGATGAAGCCCTGCGCATGACCTCCCTCTACCCGGCACAGGCCATTGGTATCGACCACGAATTCGGACGCATCGAAAAAGGATACCGGGCCGATCTGGTGGCCTTGGAAACGGAATCACTAGAAGTGCGTGCGGTATTCAAAAACGGAAAACGATTTAATCCGCCCCATCATCAAAAGGAAGAATGATAGTAAACTTGGTCCCTTCTCCGGGCTTCGACTCAACTGTCATGCTGCCGTTATGCTGGTCGGCAATGATAAAATAAGAAACGGAAAGTCCCAGTCCGGTTCCCTTGCCCACTGATTTGGTAGTGTAAAACGGTTCAAAAATCCGTAACCGGGTGACTTCATCCATGCCGGGGCCGTTATCTTCAATCTCTACCACAGCCTGCCCTTTTTCTTCGAAAACCCGGCAATAAAAACAGGGCTTATCATCACCGTATTTTTTATCGGTCATGGCCTCAGCACCATTTTTGAACAAATTCAAAAATACCTGCTGCATCTCATTACCATCGCATAGAACCCGTTTCATCTGCGGCTGAAATTCACGAATTATCCTTATCTGACGAAAATCATATAGCTTTTTCAAATTGTAATCATTAGCTGCCAGATCAAGAGTTTTATCTATCAGGGTGGAAAGATCAAATAAATCCATATGCCTGTCGCTCTTACGGCTGAAGCTGAGCATATTCTCAACAATTGCAGCCGCGCGCTTGCCGCTCTCCTGAATAGATTCAAGCATCCGGTCCACTTTTCTCTTCTTCAAGTAATCCTGAACAAGTTCAAGATGAATCCCGCACTCCTGCGCTGCCTTCCGGTTGGCTTTAAGATCACCAAAAACACGTTTTTTTATGTTGTAAGCACTACCGAGTATCCCGGCCAGAGGGTTATTGATTTCATGGGCCATTCCAGCAGCCAGACCTCCGACAGACATCATTTTTTCAGACTGCACCAAAACCTGCTCCAGATTCACACGCCCAGTAACATCATCAACACGGATAACAGCCCCTTCAACGCCGTTGGCAATCAAAGGATACACCGTAATGTCCTCATAGCGTACTTCTCCGTTTTCCCTGCGCACATGCTTGGATTCACATTGCACAGTCCGAGACTGCACAGCCTTACGCACTCTTTCCATTTCATCCGCCAACCGGGGGGCGACCAGCTCTATTTTCTTACCAAGAGCCTCTTCCTTTGAAATCCCGAAATCCCGGCCCGCTCCACTATTCCACTGGGTAACAATTCCGTCAGGGGTAACCCCGATTATCTGCGAGGGCATGGAATCAATAACGTTTGAAAGATAATTGCGCAGTTTCTCCACTTCCTGCTCCGCCTGTGTGCGTATTGCAATTTCCTGTTCTAGCTTGGAAGTCCGTCTGTTGACCACTCCCCTCAATTTGGTACTGAAAAAAAGCAATCCCACCAGAGCCGCGATCCCGGAAAACAATGCCACGCCGATAATGTAGGTATCGAAAAGTTCTTTATGCAGGGGAGCCCGGATTGAAATAACCGCCCTGATAATTCCGAGTTCCTCATCATATCCCCCGGCACCCTCATATCTTTTTCGCAACTGGGACGGAGCATCTTCACGCTTGCCGTGGCAGACAAGGCAGCCCTTGTTATTTTCAAGAAAAGGTATGGAAACGTATAGATACTGGGTTCCATTGATGCTGACAATATCCCGGTATTTTTTCATTTCCCGATTTTCGTTAAACATCTTAATCAAATCGCGTTCAAGGAAATCAGCCTTATTCACTTCATTACGGGGATTATTGGCCGCCATCTTGTAATAGACTTCATCATCCCCGGCAGCACTTTTTTCCTGATTATAAAATCCGTGCATATTCCTGATGATGAAAGACGAGGAAAAAAGTTCAGGAGCGTAAAAATCTTTTTCTACCTGATTATCATCTTTATATTTGTACAAAGCAGGATGCATGATCTTCTGCACATAGTGATGCATTCCCTTATGAACTAGCAGGATTTCTTTGATCTTATCCTCAGCCTGACTGACTACGTATTGCCGGGCCACATAGAAAAGGATGACCCATACGGTCAATGTTATCAGCAAAAAAAGAACCGCGACCTTCAAGAATCTCTTTTTGCCGGAAGCAGCAAGTTTTGAATCTTGCGATGATTTCATGCGGCAGCCACCTTAATTTAGAATACGAGCACAGCGCAATATGGAAAAACCCCAGTAATATCACATTAGCTGAAATTTCTTATTAATGTCCAGCGGAAGTAAAGATATCCTGCTCCTGGTTTTATAATTTTTCCCGCACTATTTACATTTAAAAAAAGGAGCCTATACTCAATGAAGTGCCGCCTATCCCGTTTTCCGGGCGGTATTATCAGGAGGTTACATGAAATTAAAACGCTACATTGGATTACTGACTCTCATCACTGTACTCATCCTGCCCGTTTATGCTCAGGCAGACGGCCTGCCCTCTTTTGTCGATCTGGCTAAAAAGTGTGGCCCAGCTGTGGTTAACATCAATACTGTGAAAATGGTCGAAGTGGGCAACCCCATGGAAGACTTTTTCAAATTCCACGGAAAGGGCGGAAACAACCCCTTCGAGGATTTTTTCAAGCAGTTTAATAATCGCGGCAGGGGAAATGGCAAGCAACCCAAACAGAAACGTAAAACCGGTTCACTGGGTTCCGGATTCATCATCTCCAAAGACGGTTACGTGGTCACCAACAACCATGTGGTCGCTTCTGCGGATGAAATCACGATAAAGCTTCAAAATGACGGGCACGAATATCCGGCTAAAATCATCGGCCGCGACAAGGAGACCGACCTTGCGCTCTTGAAAATAGAAGTAAAAAAAGACCTGCCCTTCCTTGAATTCGCCAACTCCGAAAATGCTGAAGTAGGCGAATGGGTACTGGCTATCGGTAATCCCTTCGGTCTGGGACACACCGTGACCAAAGGAATTATCAGTGCCAAGGGCCGCATCATCGGCGCAGGCCCCTTTGATAATTTCATTCAGACCGATGCCAGCATCAACCCCGGTAACTCCGGCGGACCGCTTATCGATCTGAAAGGACGGGTCATCGGCATCAACACTGCCATCATCGCCAGCGGTCAGGGAATCGGCTTTGCCATCCCCAGCAACATGGCTGAGAACGTCATCTCCCAGCTCAAGACCGACCATAAGGTCAGCCGCGGCTGGCTTGGCGTCACCATTCAGGATGCTGATGCAAAAACCGCCAAAGCTCTCGGACTTAAGAGCGAAAAAGGCGCGCTGGTTAATTCCGTCAATCCCGGAGACCCCGCTGAGAAGGGCGGCATGAAGGTCGGTGACGTCATTCTCAAAGTTGACGGCGAAAAAATCGACGACACCAACGATCTGCTGCGCACCGTGGCAGCACTGCCCCCGGGCAAAACCGTAAGCATCAAAGTATGGCGCAAGGGACGTGAAAAGAACCTGCGTATAGTGCTTGGCGAACGTAACGGTAAGGGTGTTGTGGCTGAAGCGGAAAAGATATCTCCCAAAGCAGCGGAGGAAAACCTTGATGACCTCGGACTTGTTGTCCGCAGAGTCAACCGCAAAGCTGAAGCCCAGTCCCTCGGTCTTGACAGGCCAGAAGGTCTGCTGGTTATCGAAGTAATGCAGAGCACTCCTGCCGAAGACGCCGCCATCGCAGTAGGTGATGTGATTCTGGAAGCAAACCAGCACAAGGTTAATTCCATCAAAGATCTCCAGAAGATTATCAACACCGAAGGCAAAAAGCGCGGGCTGGTTATGCTGCTCCTGAAACGTCAGGGCCATAACATATTCCGTACTATTGAATTGAAAGACAAATAGCTCCGGCTGTTGTTGACCCTCAAAAAAATTGCCCGTCCTGAGACAGCTCAGGACGGGCTTCCTAATTCAAGCTCTTTACGTTATTAGACTGCCCATGACGAAAACAATTCTCACCGCACCGGCCAAAGTCAATCTTTACCTGAAAATTGTAGGCAAAAGGGAAGACGGCTATCACGAACTGGATACCCTTTTCCATCCTTTCCCTGCTTTATCCGATACCCTTGAGGTTACGGAAACCGGGGAAGGCTGCACCATTCATTGCGCTGATTTCGACCTTCCGGCGGAAGACAATCTTATCTACAAGGCTTGGGATAAATACGCTCAGGCTACCGGATTCCGTCCCGGCCTGCATATAGAATTGACCAAACGTACTCCCACCGGGGCCGGACTTGGCGGAGGCAGCTCCGATGCGGCCTCCATGCTCCGTTTTTTAAATACCCACCCGGACAGTCCGGGCCTCGAACACGACAAGCTGAACGCTTTGGCTGCGGGGCTTGGCGCGGATGTTCCCTTCTTTCTGCTGGACGGTCCGGCATGGGCAAAAGGAATTGGTGAAATTTTATCGCCCGCAGAGGTTGACCTTTCCGGCCTGACCGCGTTATTAGCCTGCCCGGATGTGCACGTGAATACCGTCTGGGCATACAAGGCATGGTCAACCCGTGACCAATCCACTTATTTGAAAAAAAGTGACGCCTTTAACTTGACAACGTCAGCCAGCGGTAATAATAGAACGGCCTCCCAAACGAGGGTAACTTTGTTCAATGACTTTGAAGAGGTTGTCCTTCCCGAGTTTCCCAAAATCAGGGAGACAAAGGAATACTTGTTGAAAAACGGAGCCTGCGGAGCAGTCATGAGCGGAAGCGGGGCCAGCGTGATCTCATTCTTTAAAAAAAGAGAGACAGCGCAAAAGGCTGCATCAGTCTTAAACTCGATGAAAGTCGACTCTGTTCTTCACACGTTTTCATAATTTTAATATAGTACATATTTCCACATAATATGTGCAGGGATGTCGCCAAGTTGGTAAGGCACGTGGTTTTGGTCCACGCATTCGCGGGTTCGAGTCCTGCCATCCCTGCCAAATTCATTTCTCTTCCCGAGAGGTCAAGTTGGAGACCGACATGAACGGTGAACTCAAGATTATCAGCGGCTCGTCAAATCTGGCGCTTTCAGAAGCAATCTGTGACCATCTCGGCAGCAAACTTACTCCCTGTCTGCGTGAAAAATTCAGCGATGGTGAAATCCGCATCGAGATTCAGGACAACGTGCGCGGCTGCGATGTATTCGTAGTCCAGTCCACCTGTGATCCGGTGAACTTTCACTTCATGGAGCTGTGCCTCATGCTGGACGCGCTTAAAAGAGCAAGTGCCCGCCGAGTAACCGCAGTTGTTCCCTACTACGGGTACGCAAGGCAGGACCGCAAGGTTTCCCCCCGTGCACCCATCAGTGCCAAACTCTGCGCCGATTGCCTGACCGTTGCCGGTATGCAGCGTCTGGTCACCATCGACCTGCACGCAGGCCAGATCCAAGGCTTCTTCAACCTCCCGGTAGACAACATTTATGCAGCCCCCGTCCTGCTGGACGAACTGCGCACCCGTGACGATGACATGGTCATGGTTTCCCCTGACGCAGGCGGAACCGAACGCGCAAGAGCATACGCCAAACGCCTCAATGCCGGACTGGCAATTGTGGACAAACGTCGCGACGCTCCCAACCAGGCCAAAGCAATGCACGTTATAGGTGAAGTAAAAGACAAAGTCTGCGTGGTCATGGATGACATGATCGACACCGCAGGCACCATGTGTCAGGCAGCCAAAGTCCTTATCGACCATGGCGCAAAAGACGTAATCGCCTGCGCAACCCACCCGGTTCTTTCCGGACCGGCTATCGACAGGCTGGCTGCAGCACCTTTTTCCGAGGTGATTGTAACCAACACCCTGCCTGTTCCCGAAGAAAAAATCGCTAAGAGCGGCGGCAAGATCAAAGTCAAATCCGTTGCCGGAATCCTCGCTAAATGCATTCACAACGTGCACACCGAGTCTTCCGTAAGCGTACTCTTCGTTTAATTACGCCTATTCCCACCCTCTGTCGGTCATTTCGAGCGGCAGCAGGTTAACCATAAGGAGAAAATAATGTCTGAAAAAGTAACCTTCAAAGCTGAAGTGCGTACCAAAACCGGTAAATCCGCAAACCGTCAGCTTCGTAACCAGGGTATGGTTCCCGTTGTCTTCTATTCACAGGACGGCGAAAACCTGATCCTTTCCGTTAACGAAATTGAATTCGTTAAAATGTACCGCAAAGTCGGAACCACCCGTCTGTTCAGCCTCGAGGTTGAAGGCAAGACTTACGATACCCTGATCTGGAAAATTCAGATGGACCCCGTTCGTCCCCGTCCCAACCACATCGACCTGCTCGGTGTTTCAGCTGATCGTCCTCTCAAGATCGACGTTCCCGTTGTTACCGAAGGCACTGCACCCGGTGTTAAGCTTGGTGGCCGTATGGCTATTTACCGCGAAAAGCTTACCGTTGCTTGTACCGCAGCAACCATTCCAGCTGAAATCGTCGTTAACATCGACAGCATGGAAGTTGGCGATACCGTATTCGTAAACGAAATCGAACTGCCTGGTGGCGCAAAAGTACAGCACGACAGCAACTTTGCACTCGTTCGCTGTGCCGCAGGCCGCGGTTCCTCCGGTGACGAAGAAGGCGAAGAATCAGCAGAAGCAGCTGAAGAATAAGCCGACAGCAATATATTCATTTTCGGGCCCCGGTTTATCCGGGGCCTTTGCCGTTTGTTAAGCAGGGATAATTATCATGGAATACAAAGCACTCATTACAGGACTGGGTAACCCCGGACCGCAATATGCCAAAACCAGACACAATATTGGTTTTATGGCTGTTGATGCTTTGGCTGAAATGGCTGCATCCCGCAAGAACATGCGTTATAAGGAAATGGATATATCCGGTGATTTCGAACTATTCAGCGTGAATATGGCCGGAAACAATGTGCTGGTGACAAAGCCTCTCACTTACATGAACCTGAGCGGTAAAGCAGTTGCGGCCATATGCGGAAAATTCTCCATCCCGGTATCGAACGTTTTCGTCATCCACGATGAACTGGACCTTCCCTGCGGAAGAATGAAGTTCAAAAAGGGTGGCGGTAACAATGGACACCGGGGTTTGGAATCAATTCAGGAGAAACTGGGATCACCTAACTTCTTCAGAATCAGGGTAGGCATAGGCCGCCCGGAATTCTCCGCACAAGTGAAAGATTACGTTCTGGAAGAATTCACCTCCCGAGAACTTGAGACTGCTCAGGAGATGACTCAAGCAGCCATCAAAGGATTGAACCTGCACTTCAGGCGGGGACAAGGAACAGCCACACAATTCATGAACAGCTTCATGCCTGATGTTCCTGAAACCGAACCATAGACTATTTTTCACAATTCAGTTATAATAATTTTTCGTAGCAATTCCCTCTATAAGAAAATAAAATCAATAAGAGGGTAAAAGAAATTGGAAGGGCCTGTAACCCGTTTTCAGCTAATCCTGAATTCCACGTAATCGCGCCATCACCAAACCGGAGTATTCCCGGAAATTCGCATTGACCCTTCCAAACATTTCTTTAGTAAGTCCAAGGAGCCATGAGTGTTTGAGCTAGAGCAGTTGGTAGTCTATCCTTCGCAGGGAGTAGGCAAAGTAGAACGTATTGAAAGTCAGGAAATCGGCGGAGCAACTGCCGAGTTTTATATTGTCCGCATTTTAAGTAACAATGTTACGCTCATGGTTCCGGTCATGAATGCTCACAACGTAGGTTTGCGCTCAGTTTGTGACAAGGACGCGGGCATGGAGATTTTCGAAAGTCTCAAGGACAGATCTGATTTTACCGGATACACCGGACAGAACTGGAACAGACGCTACCGTGAGTATTCCGAAAAGCTTAAAAGCGGAGATCTCCATGACGTAGCATATGTTCTCAAGGAGCTTTTCCTGATCGGAAGGGATAAAGAACTCTCCTTTGGTGAACGCAGACTGCTGGAACAGGCTATGGGTCTGGTTTCAATGGAACTTTCCTTCGCTCTCGGCCTTGATCAGGAAGAAATCAAGGAAGAGATAAATGCACTTTTCATTGACGTTCTGGAAAAACAGGAAGAGGAATCCTAAAAATCCTGTTCAAACGACTTGTCATAAACGATTCTTTCAGTTAATGCCCTATGAGTTGCACGTTTTGGAGTTGCGTTAGTCCCTTTCCGGAACAACCTGTTTAGCAGCACCGCAATAAAACACTGCAACTAGGGTGGAGTAAGAATCAAATACGACCTAAAATCGTTGTATTCGAACAGAAAACAGCCCCTCGCTCAGGAAAATCCAATATAATTTTCATCATCCAGTTAAGGGTAAAGCATTGCAGGCAGTGCCTAATCGCGTTTTGCATGCATTACTATTGCTTTCCGTTAGCTTAATAATATTTTTAAACTTTTAAATCCGGTTATACAGTATGGGCCAAGACAAAAAAATAGAAAACCTGAACCTGACTGAACTTAAACAGAAGAAGATGTCTGATCTTATGGATCTGGCAGCTAAATTTAAAGTTGAAAACCCCAGCGGCATGCGCAAGCAGGAACTGATCTTCGCTCTGCTTCAGGGTTGCGCCTCCCAGAATGGCCAGATTTACGGCGAAGGTGTTCTGGAAGTCCTTCCCGACGGTTTTGGTTTCCTGCGCTCCCCGACCTACAGCTACATGCCCGGACCGGACGATATTTACGTTTCTCCTTCCCAGATCAGAAGATTCGGTCTGAGAAAAGGTGACATCATCTCCGGGCAGATCCGTCCTCCCAAAGAAGGCGAACGCTATTTCGCCCTGCTCAGGGTGAATGAGATCGGGCTCGAAGCTCCGGAACATTCCAGAAATCTGGTACTGTTCGACAACCTCACCCCCGTATACCCGGACAACCGTTTTAAAATGGAAAACGGTCCCAAAAATTTCAGCTCCCGGGTAATCGATATTCTTTCCCCCATCGGACGCGGCCAGCGTGCATTGCTCGTGGCACCGCCCCGTACAGGTAAGACAATGATGTTGCAGAACATCGCAAACTCCATCAACGCCAACCATCCTGACGTAGACCTCATCGTTCTGCTCATCGACGAACGCCCTGAAGAAGTTACCGACATGGCCAGAACTGTTAAGGCCGAAGTGGTAAGCTCCACTTTTGATGAACCTCCGCAGCGTCATGTTCAGGTTACCGAGATGGTCCTTGAAAAGGCGAAGCGCCTTGTTGAGCGTAAGCGTGACGTTGTCATCCTGCTTGACTCCATCACCCGCCTCGGCCGTGCCTACAACGCCGTAACCCCTTCCTCCGGCAGGGTTCTTTCCGGCGGTCTGGACGCAAATGCCATGCAGCGCCCCAAAAGATTTTTCGGCGCAGCCCGTAACATCGAAGAAGGCGGCAGCCTGACCATCATCGCCACCGCACTCATCGATACCGGCTCACGCATGGACGAAGTCATCTTCGAAGAGTTCAAGGGAACCGGTAACATGGACCTCTACCTTGACCGCAAACTCGCCGAAAAACGTGTATTCCCGGCTATCGACATCAACCGTTCCGGCACACGTAAAGAAGAACTCCTTCTTGATGACGGCGTACTCAACAAGGTCTGGATTCTGCGCAAGCTGCTTGCCCCCATGAACTCCATCGATTCCATGGAATTCCTGCTGGATAAGATGAAAGGCACCAAAAACAACGAAGAATTCTTCGATATGATGGGCAAATAATCAGCCCATCCCATAAAGAATTATTAACCCCGTGAGTTCTGCTCACGGGGTTTTCTTTTTGCTTCCTTTCTTTACAACCAGCCATTCAAAACTTACTCTCTTCCTAATAAATCGAAATAATCAACATCATCTCTAAATCAAATAGATTTCAGCATGCTTATCAGAAACAAAATCATCCTCCAGACCACATCATTAATACTGATCTTTTTTTTCAGTTTATGGATGACTCCGCAGGCCACAGCAAATTCTCTTTTTGGCGATTTTACGGTCAAAGACGAGATCAGGCTTGGTAAAGAATTCGACAAAATGGTTCGCAGCCGCCTTCCGGTTATTCTTGATCCTCAGATCGACGGTTATGTAAAGAACCTTGTGGACCGTATAGCCAAACATATTCCGCCCCAGCCGTTTCCCATCAAGGCCACAGTCATCCGCAACAATGCTATGAACGCCTTCGCTGTTCCGGGCGGGTATGTCTATGTTTACACAGGACTTATTCTGAACATGAAACATGAGGCAGAGCTTGCAGCGGTAATCGGTCACGAACTTGCCCACGTATCCCTGCGGCATGTGGCCCGGCGCATGGAAAAAATGAAGATGGTCAGCTTTGCCAGCATGCTCGGCACTCTGGCCGGAATGCTGGTCGGTATTGCCGGGGGAGGCAGCAATATGGGCAACCTAGGTTCAGCCATTGCCATGGGTTCCATGGGCGGTGCCAAGAGCGCATACCTGAACTACACTCAGGAAAATGAACGTGAGGCCGATCATCTGGGTATGAACTACCTTGTTGCCGCAGGCTATAATCCCGAAAGCATGGTTGATGGATTCAAGGTTATGAAACAACGCCAGTGGCATATCAGCAACACCAATATCCCGACCTACCTTTCCACTCACCCCGGACTGGATTCACGTATCGGTTATCTTGAAGACCGCTTTAAGCGCATGCCCCCGGAATATTTCAAACGCAAAAACGATGACGCCGCATTCTTCAAAGTTCAGACCCTGATCCGGGCAAGGTTAACCTCACCGGACGTTGCCCTTGCTCATTATCTGGCAATCCCTGAGAATAAAAGGACCTGTCTGGATCATCTTGGCTTGGGAATTGTTTATTCACGCACGAAAAAGTATAAATTAGCGGAACAGGAATTTAATAAGGCACGCGCCCTCTGCCCCAGCGACACCCTGATTTTAAGGGAACAGGGCCGCTTCTACTTTACCATTGGTAAGATGGATAAAGCCTCACCCTTGCTGCGCGAAGCATATTTACGAAATCCCCGTGATGTTATGGCCCTGTTTTTCATTGCCCGTATTGAAGGCGTGCGTAAAAATTACAAACAGGCCATTCTGACCATGCGCAGGGTTGCGGAAATGGTCCCCCATGATCAGGAGATCCATTACCATCTAGGACGGATGCTCGGGGAATCCGGCCACTATTTTCAAGCCCACGCCCAACTGGCATACGCAGCCTTATATGGACATGACATTAAACAGGCCCAGTTTCACCTTAAAAAGGCCGAAGGATTAGCAAAAACCAAAAAACAACGTGCAGAACTGAAAAAACTACAGGAAACAATCAACCCGAAACCGCCCGAGGAAGAGGGCAAGGGAAAGCTTGAATGATGCGGGCTTTTGAGGTAACGGTTTTCGTTTCCAAAATTCTATCTCCAAATAAAAAGTGAAGCGAACATGATCATCGCAAAATCAATAGATGAAATAATCAAGCCTGAACAAGGCGCATGCGTAACAATCGGAAACTTCGACGGGGTCCACAAAGGCCACCAGAAGCTTATCAGCAGCACCTGCAAAAAGGCTCGGGCCAACGGCCTTGCCAGCGTGGTTGTAACCTTTGACCCCCATCCGCTGCGGGTGCTGGTGAACAGCAAAACCCCGCCCTTTATCACCCTGACCTCACAGAAACTTGAGCTGATAGCCCTGCACAAGCCGGACATAATTCTGGCCCTGAATTTCACCAAGGAAATGGCCGCCCTTTCCCCTGAAGAATTTATCAAACAATACCTCATCAACCCACTGGGCATGAAAGAGATGGTGGTCGGCTACGATTATGCTCTGGGCAAAGGCCGTAGCGGCAACTATGAAACTCTTTTGGAACTGGGCCGGAAATACAAATACGGTATTGAGCGGCTCGACCCGGTAATCATCAACGATGCAGTGGTCAGTTCCTCTCGTATCCGCGACTTGGTCAGTGAAGGTAATGTCTGGGATGTGCGTCCGCTGCTGGGCCGTTTCTATCAGGTCCGAGGTGAAGTTGTGCACGGCATGAACAGAGGCGGAAGACTGCTCGGTTTCCCCACAGCCAACATCAAACTCGAAGATGAACTTTTCCCCAAAAAAGGAGTCTACGCCATCCGCGTGGAAGTTGAAGGTAAAGTCCTGCCCGGTGTTGCCAACATCGGCAAGAACCCCACCTTCGGCAATGAAGCCCTTTCCGTAGAAGCACATATTCTTGATTTTTCAGAAGATATTTACGGCAAGGACATTCGCGTCCACTTCATCCAGCGCATCCGTTCTGAAAAAAAATTCAACGGACTGGACGAACTCAAGGAACGGATCGGCATTGATATCAACCTTGCCCGCGAAATTCTTTCCTACCCTGAATCACAGGTCCGTCCCGGCCTGCATCTGAGCGAATCAGAATCAGGAGCAGAGTAATGAGCCCGTTTCTCAATGTGCATATGTGGAAAGACCTCGTCCGTTCCTACCGCAATGTCAGTCATTTCCGCTGGCTTGTTCTCGGTGTTGTGGTCGGTATACTTTCCGGCATCGTGGCCGTACTCTTTTTCGGTGCAGTAGAAGTGGGCAAACACTTTTTCATGAACCAACTGGCAGGACTTTCTCTGCCCGCCCCCGAAGGGGAAGAGCTTTTTCACGGCCCTCCCGGCGAACAGCTGCGCACCTGGACCATCCCCCTCTGCCTGACCATTGTCGGGCTGATTACCGGGTGGCTGGTCAACAAATATATTCCTGAAACCATTTCCGGCGGTACTGACGGTACTGATGCGACCATCAAATGTTTCCATCAGGGTGGTGGACTCATGAAGCCCATCGTGCCCATCATCAAAGGGATAAGTTCAGTTTTCACCATCTCCTGCGGTGGTAGTGCCGGTCGTGAAGGTCCCATCACCCAGATGGGAGCCGGGGTCGGTTCATGGCTGGCCCAGAAGCTGAAATTATCCACCAAAGAACGCCGCATCCTGCTCCTTTCCGGCGCAGCAGGCGGTCTAGGCGCAATCTTTCGTGCCCCTCTGGGCGGCGCACTGACCGCCATCGAAGTAATCTATCGCGAGGATTTTGAATCTGAGGCTATCCTGCCTTCAGTCATCTCTTCAGTGGTATCCTATTCCCTGTTCACACTTTTCTACGGCACAGAGCCGATCTTCGGTATTCCGCGCTTTGTTTTCCACGATCCGCGGGAACTGATCTTCTACATCGCGCTGGCCTTTGCCTGTACTTTTGCAGGCTGGATGTACATCCGCACTTTCCGGTTCGTCAAATACTCAGTATTCAACCAGATCAGGGACCGGGTCGGCCTCATGTGGGCCACGGCTCTCGGCGGACTGATGATGGGACTCATGGGTATGTTCTTCCCGCAGGTCCTCACCGGAGGCTACGGCTGGCTGGAAATGGCCATCATGGGTGAAATCCCGCTCATGATGATGATCGCTATCGTCATCGGCAAGACCGTCGCCACATCCATGACCATCGGTTCGGGAATGTCCGGCGGTATGTTCGCGCCCGCGCTTTTCGTAGGCGGCATGTCCGGCGGTATCGTAGGTCAGCTTGCCGGAAAATATTACCCGGATATCGTCACCCAGCCCGGTGGTTACGTACTGGTCGGCATGGCAGCATTTTTCGCCGGGGTGGCAAAAGCCCCCATCGGCCCGCTGATCATGGTCTGCGAACTGACACAGGGCTACGGATTGCTGGCTCCGCTCATGCTCGCCTCCGCGCTGTGCATCGTGCTGGGACGCAGTTTCTCCCTCTATGAGCATCAGGTGGAAAGTAAATTCGATTCCCCGGCCCACATTGAGGATAAGACCATCAATATCCTTGAAGGCTTACACGTGGATACCCATTACAAACCGGGCCGCGTAACCACACTCGAAGAAGGGACCACGCTCAAGGCATTGACCGATATCATCGCCAACACCAACGAGCTATACTTCCCGGTCAAAAATGACGAAGGAATCATCACCGGAATCCTGACCATCCAGAATGTCAGGAACCATCTCTTCAACCCGGACCTCTTCGACCTCATCCTCACCAAGGATCTGGCCACCAAGCCCGCCACACTTAAAGCGGGTGACGATCTCTACACAGCCCTGCTCCAATTCGTAGACAGCGACTACGGTCAGATTCCGGTTGTAAGCGAGGACGATCCCAACAAGATCATCGGGATCATCAACAGGGAGAATGTGTTCCGCGCTTATGCCAAGGCTGTTAAGGAGTTGCGGGAAGCTGCGGAGTAAGGATTGGACTCTCTATTAGTAAGACAGAAAAAATCTCCCTCTCGCATTATGCGGGAGGGAGATTTTTTTTATGCTGCGCTATCTTCTTTTTATTTCTACTACTGCTACTTAACTTAATAACCTCATCATAAGCCTTAGGCCAGTCAATAGTATTAAGATACGCAAAATCTTTAACCATAGATAACACTCTGCCAGTGGCTGTCTCGGACTTCGCTTTTATACATAAATAATTAATTCCTGAGTCAACAATTTTAAAGATAAGCATTGGATCCTGACCTACAAATTCCATCGAAATCAATTTTGCTATCTTTTTCTCCTTATATTCACGTGATAATTTATAAGTATTAAGGACTTCTTGAATAATACCAGAGGACAAACAAAAGGTGTGGTACGGAGTACGCGAGACAGAATTGCAATTAATAACCATACGCACATCACCATTTTTATCTTGAAACATTGTGGTGCATCCTGCAACTTTCAACGCTTTAAAATCTTGCACAGTCCCTACTGGTCTTGATAATCCCGTAACCCCTTTTGCAACAGGACACCATCTATTGGCCCAATCAGAATATTCATCAATAAGGACCTCGAATACTTTACACTCTGGAGATTCAACATAAAGATCAGTATGTTTTCCTAAAGTAAGTAAATGCGCTTCATTTCCTTGAAACAATACAAACACAAGATTATCATTAGTTATTTTATTATATCCTATATGGTAGTGCCTTACCCCTAATCCTGATGCCATAAAATCCAATATAAACTTCCCATTTCTATCAATATACCCAAGTGTATTCCTCGTGATAAACGTTCAGCTACAGGTAAGGATGAGTCATTTAACTGGCTATTTCCACACCTTAAAAACTTAACTAACAAATTAAATTTATCCAGAAGAACTTCATCTTTTACATTCCTAAGTTGGTCTTTTATCGCATTTGAGAAAATAACGACATGAGGACGAGGAGGAGTTTTAGCCTCAAGATTTCTACTCATTATAGCCAACGCACCATTTAATCCCCCATCAAACAATGAAAGCTCTTTCTCGGAAAGAACCTGACTAGCGATGCTCGCGATGTAATGTTCAAGGCTATTAATCAATTCTTTTTCAATCTTCTTTTTCACTACCTTTCACTCCTAAAACAAGAACTCATACCGCATGGCTAAATCCACAAACGGGTTTATAGATAACAGTAAATATCACCAACAGACAAGAACCTCCCCATCCCCCCTTGCCATCCCCCCCACAAGTATTATGTTCTGGTAACGCAAAATTTCACGCCGCTATCAATGAATATCCCACGGCGTAATTATTGAATTCATAAACAAATTGAACTCAATCCGTCATATTGAAATAGATGAATCAGGAGATAAATATGGAAATGAGAGGAACAACCATTCTGGCCGTTAAGGACGATAAAGGCACTGCCATGATCGGTGACGGTCAGGTCACTATGGGACAGGCTGTGGTGATGAAACATTCCGCGGTCAAAGTCCGTACCCTTTACAATGATCAGGTTATCGCCGGATTCGCCGGGGCAACCGCTGATGCATTTACCCTTTTTGAACGCTTTGAAAAGAAACTCAAAACCTACTCCGGCAACCTTGTTCGTTCCGCCGTTGAAATGGCAACTGACTGGCGTACAGATAAATTCCTGCGCAAACTGGAAGCCATGATCATGGTTGCTGACGCCGAGCACATCCTCATCATCAGCGGTAACGGCGATGTTATCGAACCTGACGATGGTGTTGCAGCTATCGGTTCCGGCGGTTCCTACGCTCTTTCCGCAGCCCGTGCGCTCATGCGCAACACTGAGATGCCTGCTGCGGAGATCGCGCAGAAATCCATGGAAATAGCCAGTGAAATCTGCGTTTATACCAATGACCACTTTGTTCTCAAAACCCTTGAAAAATAAAAGTCGCGAGCCTGAAAATGAGCAATCTTACACCTAGAGAAATCGTTTCTGAACTGGATAAATTTATCATCGGCCAGTCCGATGCCAAACGGATGGTCGCCATTGCCATGCGTAACCGCTGGCGCCGTCAGCAGCTTCCGCCGGAACTGCGCGACGAAATCGCACCCAAAAACATCATCATGATGGGGCCTACCGGCGTTGGTAAAACTGAAATCGCCCGCCGTCTGGCTAAGCTTGCCAAATGTCCTTTCTTCAAAGTCGAAGCCACCAAATTTACCGAGGTTGGTTATGTGGGCCGCGATGTTGAATCCATGGTCCGCGACCTGATGGAGATCGGCATCAGCCTTGTACGCAAAGAAGAAATGGAGAAGGTCAAAGTCAAGGCAGAAAAGCACGCAGAAGATGCCCTGCTCGACATCCTGCTGCCCTCCTCCAAGCCCAAACAGCCCGGAATGGGATTCTTCAATCCTGCCGCGCCGGAAGAACAGCAGCAGGAACAGCCCACAGCGGACCAGTCCTCCACCCGTGAGAAATTCCGCAAAATGTGGCGCGAAGGCAAGCTCGACGAGCGTGAAGTGGAAATCGAAGTTTCTGTACAGGGCGGCGGCGTGGAAATCATGTCCATGCCCGGTATGGAAGACATGGGCATGCAGGTCAATGACATGATCGGCAAGATGTTTCCCAACAAAACTAAAACACGCAAGGTCAACATTCGCGAAGCTTACGAAATCCTCATCCAGCAGGAATCCGACAAGCTCATCGATATGGACAACGTGGCAGAACTGGCCCGTGAACGAGTTGAACAGGGCGGTATCCTCTTCCTTGATGAAATTGACAAAGTTGCCGGAAACAAGGAAGGCGGCGGCTCTGCCAATGTTTCCCGCGAAGGCGTACAGCGCGATCTGCTGCCCGTGGTTGAAGGCTGCGTGGTCAACACCAAATACGGCATGGTTAAGACCGACCACATTCTGTTCATCTCCGCAGGTGCATTCAGCTACGCCAAACCCTCGGACCTGATCCCCGAGCTTCAAGGCCGTTTCCCCCTGCGTGTGGAACTGACCTCCCTTGATAAAGACGACTTCTACCGCATCCTTACCGAACCGCAGAACGCCCTGACAGTTCAGTACAAGGCCCTGCTGGAAACAGAAAACCTGAACATCGACTTCAGCCGCGAAGCCCTTGAAGAAGTGGCCTTCAATGCCCAGAAATTCAATGAGGAAACTGAAAATATCGGAGCCAGAAGACTTTACACCATCATGGAAAAGATTCTCTCCGACCTTTCCTTTGAAGCTCCTGACCGTTCCGGTGATTCAATTGTTATTGACAAAGAATATGTTCAGGAACAACTGCAAGATGTAACAGAAGACAGAGATCTCTCACGTTATATTTTGTAACAGCTATTATATCTGGATATAATCAACATTAAAGCGGGACAATTGTAACATTGTCCCGCTTTTTTACTGTTTTTTAAAATTGAGGGCCGGGCGGATATGTGCTATATGTCCAAGGCACTTCAGGCCAATACAATTTAACTAATATATTCTAACACATAGTAACACCCCAATTACAGCTAAAAGCATGACTAAAAGCAAAACTCCCCTGCCCAAAATAAAGGGCACTTTTTCCACTAAGCTAATACAGGAAATCGGGACCGGAACGACCAAAAGAAAAGTCATCCAGTCTTTCCTGTACTTTGCAGAGGAAAAGGACAATGGGGAAGTCGGCTTACGCGTACTCAATGAAAACAACGTTCCCACCGGGGAAGAACAGATTATCAGCAAGGAAGAACTGCTGGAATCATTTACCCCGGAGGTTGAGCTATATACATCCACAGTATTTCCAGCCATCCAAAAACTGAACAAATCCCTTGCCAAGGCCGACCGTCAGCGCAAAGAGGGCAACACTTTCACAGCTGAGATGGAATACGGCAAGGCCCTTAATATTGATGAAGAAAACATCAGAGCCAACTTCGGCATAGGCCTATGCTACCTTGACCGCAATGAAGCTGAGAAAGCCACAGACATTTTCAGCAGATTGATTGATCTTGATGCCGCATTTGAAAGCGAGCACAAACATCTATTTAATGATTTCGGCATATCCCTGCGTAAAAACAAGATGTTTGACAAGGCTGTTAATTTTTATTCCAGAGCGGTGGGGTTAACCAATGATGACGAGAACCTTTATTTCAATATAGCCCGCTGCTTGTATGAAAAAAACGATCTCAAAGAGGCTCTTAAAAACGCTGAGAAATGTCTGGAAATCAATCCTGACTCAAACCCCGCAAAGAAACTTAAGAATTACCTGAGTAAAAAAATTTCCGGCTGATCCAAATTTCCAATTCATAGCAATAAGTCGAGCTTTATCGATAGCCAGAGTCCTTCTTAATTCAATATTAAGAAGGACTTTTTTTCCTCTTCTGAACACACTGTCAGCTAACAAACCCTTGATATTGCTTAATACAAACTTTAGGCACGCCCCTTGCTTAAGTACAGGTGACCGGATTTTTATTCCGGGCCACAGGTTAAACAGGTGCAGGCGGAGTCACAAATATAAATGCCGCACCTATCTAAGGAGTTTACTCATGGGTTTCAGCTCAATGTACACAGCCGCGACGGGCGTGAAGGCACACGGAACACTGCTACAGCAGATCGGTGCCAACCTTGCCAACGTCAATACAACTGCCTACAAGAGCGGCGACACATTTCTTGAAACACTTGGCAGCTATAGTTCGGCCAAAGCCAACTCCGGAATCGTATCCGGGGGCAGCAATACCGCCGGACAGATCGGGCTGGGAACAAGGGTTGCGAGCACCAGAATAAATTTCAAGGAAGGTGCTTTCGAGAGCACTAATTCCAGTACTGATCTTGCTATCGGCGGACAGGGATTTTTCCGTGTGGCCGAAGCAGCATCAGGAACCAGTCACTACACCCGCGCAGGCAGTTTCCATTTTGATAAAAGCGGCCAACTGGTGGATACCCATAACAACGTTCTTCAAGGTTACAAAATAGATGCGGATGGCAATATCGGCACAGCATCGCAGAACATAGTCCTGCCCATGAAGGAAGAGACTGATGCCACAGGCAAAAAGGTCATGGTTGTAAAGTCAGACCCCAAGGGCACTGATTCAGTGAATATGCGCACCAACCTTGACTCCGGGGCTGTGGACAACAGCGAAAACGCGGAGTCCCCGTTCTTTTCTCTGCTCAGCGAATGGGACGGTACAAGCGATACGCCGCTCACCGCTGATAAATATGAATACAACAGCTCCATACAAATTTACGACGATAACGGAAACAAGCACGATCTGGTGGTATACTACGACAAGGTCGTAAATGATGGCGACAGTTCCGACAAAAGACACTGGGAATATGTTGTGACCGTACCTCCGGGTAGCGATGCCGGTTCGCTGAACGGCACTTCCGGCGCAGGACTGGTCATGGCCGGGACACTTACTTTTTCCGGGGACGGAACCCTGCTCAATCAGAGTGCCTTCACCCTCGCCGCCGGATCAACTGACGGCAAGGACCTCAGCAACTGGGAGCAGGCTTCACTGAACAGCAATGGAGCACCTACCTTTAATGTTACCCTCTCGGGAGCAAATGGAACGGCAACTGCCCAAACCATCTCTGTTGATATGGGAATAACTTCCGGCACAGACACATGGACTACCACAGGTATGACCGCAGCTGACGTCGGCAGCAACGCAGCATCTCTTCCGGGTATGAACGACGGGAAGATTAATGCCCTTGCCACCACTGATTACTATGGTTCATCCTCAACAATCAGCCAGTCTCAGGACGGATTCGGAGAAGGTTACCTCCAGAACGTGGCCTTCAATTCCGATGGTATCATGAGTGCCCTGTTTTCCAACGGGATGAGTACGGATCTTTACCAGGTCAACCTGTACAATTTTAAAAATGAGTACGGCCTGCGCAGGGAAGGCTCCAACTACTTCTCCGCCACGCAGGATTCCGGTGAGGCTATTCAAGGTGTCGCCCGTAAAGAAGGACTCGGTTCAGTGGTAAGTAGTAGCCTTGAAACATCAAACGTCGATCTGGCGGAAGAATTTGCCTACATGATCCTGACCCAGCGCGGTTTTCAGGCCAACTCCAAGGGAATAACCACCACAGATTCGCTGATCAACACTGCACTTGGAATCAAGAAGTAATCCAAAAGGTTAAATAACAAAAGACAAAGCCCCTTCCAGCAAGCTGAAAGGGGCTTCTTCATGTCTTTACATTGCGAACTAGCTGAGTTTCTCAGCCAGCATGCGCAAATGTTTACGCTCTTCGTCAATGCATTCTTCAACAAACTTACGTTCAGTGTCGGGAACCATTCTTTTCAACTCGGTAAAAAGAAGGATGGTGTCCTTCTCAAAACGCATAGCAGCGCGCACAGCCTGCTCAAAATTGAAATCCTCATCCTTAAATGCCGCAGTGTAATCAAAATTAAACACATCGTGGGAATCCACAAGTGCCATTACATACTGGGTATATTCTTCATAGTCGCTTCCCGGAGGAATTTCGATGGAACCGATGCGATCACGCATATCCCTGAAAAAAAGCTCATGCCGGGATTCTTCTTCTGCAAAAAATTCAAAAAATTCCTTTGCAGCGGGATCTTTTGCCTCATCTGCGGCCAGCAGATAAAACGCCTGCCCTTTCTGCTCAATACGCATTGCAAGTTCTGCCACTTCATTGGCACTGAAAAAGGTAACCATATGTACACCTCGTTAATTAAAAAACTTCCTGTGGAAATCGATTTATCATGATTTATCTTGGACAAATCAGCCTAATCTCTGCAAACAGATGGTCATTGATTATTAATATTAACCAGAGTTTCCAAAAGCGCAACCGTATTAGGTTATATTTTTAAGGATCAACCTTTGCCATTTTTTCCATTCAATTATATAAAAAGATAATGGATTTCTTCTTTAAAAAATTGCACAAATATACTTTAACCGACAAGCTATGGTTTACGTAAATAAAGTTTCTTGAAAACAACCTACATATAAATACATTTGCCCAAGGGGAGAAAGAATGACTGATGATTTGCAAGAAGACGTAGCACTGCAACATTTTGTGGAACAATCGCTGGACAAACTGGACCAGATTGAAAATGTGCTGATAGAAATGGAAAAAATGACCTCCCCATCACCTGCTTCGGTTGCGCAGGTTTACGGGATACTGGTTTCCCTGAAAGAAAGTGCTTCACTGCTGGAGCTGACCAACATCAGTACAATTGCCGGTAAAATTGGCCAAGTACTTGATCAGGTCTTTAAAAATGAAATTGAACTCAGCAACGATCTGCTGAACATCATTATCGATTCATTTGATAAACTTAATGAAATCGTCAGCAACGCAACTCTGAGCGAAGGCTACGATATCCGCATTATCACCCTGCCCCTTGAGATGTACTCCAAACCCGAATCAGCACCTGCTCCGAAATCAAGCAAACCTCAAAAAGCAGCACAACCAGTTGCGGAGCCCGAACCAGCCCCCCAACCAAAGCCTGCTCCGAAGCCGGAACCTGTAGCCAAAACAGAGAATGTTCCCGCACAAGAAAAGCAGCATACCGAAGAGCCAGCCGCAACAGCCAAGTCAGACACAAAGCTCAGTCCTGCTGCATTCCGTAAAAAATACGGAATAAAAAAAGATATGGACCTTGCCAGCAATGCCAATCCGTTGGGGGTTTCAAAAGCTGTCTCCAACGCCATCGTCAACATGGCCAACAATTGCTGCGCTTTTGAAAACGGCTCCACAGACAGCCTTAAGTTCGGTCTTGCGAAACGCCACGATGTGCCGGAAGAATGCGTACTCATGGCAGGAGGAGCGGTTGAAATCCTTGATCTGGCCCTGCGTTTATCCGCCATGCCCGGTAGTGACCATGTCCTCAGCTATGAACACGGCATGCCCGAATACAGCAGTGTTGCAGCTCTTTGCGGGGTAGAACTTCTGCGGTTACCCAGAGGGCGAAATTTTACACCGCCGCTGGACCAGCTGGTAACAACAGCCAACGAGAACACCGCCGCAGTAATCATCACCAACCCTGATGTTCCTTCCGGCTATGGACTTCCGGCTGAAGAGCTGGCCACCATGTGCAATCTGCTGCCGGAACGGACCCTGCTCATAGTGGATGAAAGGTCTGTTGAATTTTCATGGCCCGAAGATGATTACTCCATGGTTAATTTTCTGGAAAAAGCTCCCAACCTTGTTATCCTGCGCAGTTTTTCATGGTCTTTCGGGCTCAGGGGAGTGCGTCTAGGATACGCGCTCATGAGCCGTGAAAAAGCGCAACAATTCGAAGAATCCAGACTTCCGACTCCCATCAGTCCCCTGAACGTAGGCGCAGGACTCGCAGCACTCAACCACAGCGAGTTCTACTATTCCACCATAGCCCTGATCATCAGGGGCAGGGAACGCGTCCAGAAGGGACTGGAAGAACTGGGCTGCACTGTCTATCCCAGCCAGAGCAACTTCATCATGTTCAGTTCACCCATGCCGGCAAAGGAACTTCATGGAAAAATGCTCGAGCACGGTTTTAAGCTGAGAGCATTGGCTGACTTCGGCCTCCCGGACCTGCTTACCGTATCCATCGGTAACAACTCCCGTAACCGCATGTTTTTAGCAGCCCTGAAAAACATTTTATAAAACTTTGGAGAAATCAATGCTGAAAAAATTATTTTTAAGCAGCTTACTGCTCCTTTTACTGGCAGGATGTTCCGGTCACCCCACCAGCATGCAGGATGTAAGCTCCTACTGCCGGTCACTTTCCACTGAAGAATTCTGCGACACTCAGGACGCGGTGTGTGCAAAATATTCCGAAATCATGCTCGCTCCATACAAATCAGCCAAAGAATGCCGTATGAGCTGCGAAAGTGTACGTATGAAAATCGGCCTGCGCGCTGACCAGCAGGATTGTCTGCAACTCGTCAGAAACGTAGAAGGTAAATGCAACGAATTCTGTAATTCAAATTACGAATAGTGCCCGGTTCAATTCCCGTGCACCTTGCAAGTCAGGACTCTCTGGCGTAATAGCTAATCAAAATACAGGCAGTGTTTCTATCGAAAGAAACACTGCCTCTGATTAATCGCCAAACAAACCAAAGGATTTTTTGCGCCATGCTGAAAAGGTTTACCGTCGGACAAAAAATATTCTCTAGCTTTATTGTTGTTTTCATCCTTTTTGGGATTGTGAGCATGGAATCAATGCTGGCTCTGCAAAAATCCTCCACCGGATTCACCGACTATCGCGACTTTGCCAAAGATTCAAACCTGATCGGTAAAATTCAAGCCGGTATTCTGCAAGGCCGTACCCACGTCAAAGACTACATTATCACTGGCGACAGTAAGTACAGCCGCAAATATTCTGAAAATGCAAAAGCCATATTTCCGCTGATTGACAAAGCAAAAAATGAACTTGTTTCAGAAAACCGCATCAACATCATTAAAGAAATTAAAATTCTTTTTAACGACTACAACACCACCTTTGCCCAAGTAGCCAAAGCCCAGAAAGAAAGAGACATCCAAGCGTACACCATACTGGTTCCTGCCGGGGACCTCATGGAACAAAATTTCGAACACATAATCAACAACCTGGGTAAATCAACAAAGAACGCTCCCGCCCTTTATCATTGTGCCAAAGGTGTACGCCACCTCGTACTAGGAAGACTATATACAACTAAATTTATTGACAAAAGCTCAGCCCCCCATAAAGAAAGAGCTCTCGCCGAGATGAATGAAGTTAATGCCGAGCTTACTCAGCTCAGCTCTCTTTTAACGGGTCAAAACCTGATTCTACTTAAGGAAATTAAAGAAGCAAAAGCAGCCTACACACGAAGCCTGAACGAACTGTTTTCACAGACTGCAACCCGAGACAAACTGCTTAATACGGAACTGGATATCATGGGGCCCAAGATGACTACCCTGATTGAACAGGCAAAATCATCAATCATTTCAGATCAGGAAAAACTAGGTCCCTCCTTGCAGGCCCGTAATGACCGCGCCATATTAAACACATACATTTTCGGGATCATCGCCTTTTTCCTTGGAGTTGCTGCCGTTGTAATCGTAGGACGCAACATCACCCTGCCCCTGCGCAAGGTTGTTGAAGCAGCCTACCGTATTGCCGAAGGCGATATGAGCAAAGAAATCAAAGGAACCGACCGTCAGGACGAACTCGGTTCACTGGCCCGGGCCTTCAACAAAATGACCGAGTCGCTCAATCATATGGCCGGAGCCATGGAAAGAGTGGCCAACTCCGACCTCACCGTGGAAGCAAAACCCCGCTCTGAAAACGACACCATCGGCAAAGCCCTGGCGACCATGGTCGAAACCCTGAAAGGTGACAACCAGCAAATTCACGAAACAGTACGTACCCTCTCCTCTTCACTGAGCCAGATTTCAGCAGCTTCCGCGGAACTGACAGCCAGTGCAGCGGAAACAGCCAGCGCGGTAGCTGAAACAAATGCGACAGTCGAAGAAGTAAAACAGACAGCCCACCTCTCCAATGAGAAATCAAGGCAGGTGGCAGACGTGGCCCGCAAAGCGGTTTCCACTTCCCAGCAGGGCAAAAGGGCTGCGGAAGACGCTTCTTCAGGAATGAAGGATATCCGCACCCAGATGGACACCATTGCCCAGTCCATCGTAAAACTGTCCGAGCAATCCCAGCACATCGGCGATATTATATATGTAGTGAATGATTTGGCCGACCAGTCCAATATTCTGGCCGTGAACGCTTCCATTGAAGCATCCAAAGCCGGCGAAGAAGGACGCGGATTCACTGTGGTAGCAAGAGAGATCAGAAACCTCTCCGACCAGTCCAAACAATCCGTAGCCCAGATTCAGTCCATTCTCGCAGACATCCAGAAAGCCACAAGCTCCGCAGTTATGATCACCGAACAGGGCGGTAAGGCAGTGGAAACAGGCGCAAACCTTTCCTCCCAGACCGGAGAAGCCATCCTCAACCTGAGTACGGTCATCAACCAGTCGGCCCAGTCATCAGCCCAGATCGCTGCTTCAAGTCAGGAACAGCTGGCCGGGCTTGATCAGGTTGCAGTAGCCCTCGGCTCCATCAAACAGGCTGGGGAACAGAACCTTGAAAGCTCGCGCCAACTTGAAGAAGCTGTCAAAGATCTCGACCAGCAGGCCCGCTCCCTTAAAGATATGATGGACAGATTCAAGCTCTAGCTCCTTCACTTCTCCATACGTAAAATATCAAGGCCCTCCTGACGGATTTCATCAGGAGGGCCTATCTTTTTGCGCAATAATTCTTCATCACCCTTTTTAAAAAAAACCTTTTGAAAACCCTTATTTTACGCTATTTTCAACTATCTCTAAAGACTCAAGCATATCCCTAATAAACATCTCAGGAGGTAGAGAATGAAAAAAATGATTATCAGGTCACTTCTGGCCCTCATGGTACTCGGGCTGGCCCTGATCATTGTCAGCGGCTGCTCCAAAGAGGAAGAAAAGATCAAGATAGGTTTCAACATCCCCCTGACCGGAGACATTCCTAAAGTGGGCGAAGCCTCCAAAAACGCTGCGGAAATGCTCCTTGCTGATATTAATGAGCAGGGCGGCCTTGAAGTCGGCGGCAAAAAAATACCTCTTGAGTTCTTTTATGAAGATAACGAATCCAAGGCTGAATCAGCTGTGAACGTAGCTCTCAAGCTGATTGAACAGGACGGCGTAGTCGCCATCATCGGCCCCAACTCCTCCAAGCAGGCTGTTCCCGCAGGTGGCACCTGCAACGATAACCGCACTCCCATGGTCTCTCCATGGTCAACCAACCCGGACACTACCAAAAACCGCCCCTGGGTTTTCCGTGCGGCATTCCTCGATCCCTTTCAGGGGCCTGTTGCTGTGAACTTCGCCACCAAGCAGTTCAAAGCCAAGACTTCTGCGGTCCTCTTTGACATTTCCAACGACTACTCCAAAGGTCTTGCTGAAATTTTTAAAGAAGTATTTGAAAAGAAAAACGGCAAGAAATCCATTGTGGCCTTTGAATCCCACGGAACCAAGGATCAGGACTTCTCCGCCCAGCTGACCAAGATAATCAACTCCAATCCTGATTTCATCTTTGTTCCCGACAACTACAATCAGGTTGCCCTTATTGTTAAGCAGGCCCGCGACCTCGGCTACAAAGGTCCCTTCATGGGCTCTGATGCATGGGGTTCCGCAGAACTGATGAAACTTTGCGGGGATGATTGCAAAGGCCAGTTCTTCTCCACCCACTACGCCGCAGCAGGTGCCAAGGGTGCAACCAAAGAATTTATCGACCGCTACGAGGCAAAGTACGGCGAAACTCCTGACGACGTTGCCGCGCTCACCTGGGACGCGACCCGCCTCGTACTCCAAGCCATCAAGGACGCAGGCTCCTATAGCTCAGACCTGAAAACCGAACGTAAATCTATTCGTGACGCCCTCAGTTCCATAAAGGAATTCGCAGGTATCACCGGTTCCATGAAGTTCGACAGTCAGGGCGATCCCATCAAATGCGCAGTTGTTGTACGCATCGACGAAAACGGGAATTTCGTGTTTGCCGAATCCGTCTGCCCCTAATCCTATCAAAAACAGTCGGCGGGATTCAGTCCCGCCGACTGGGAGAGAAAAGTGGATATCCTCATCCAGAACCTGCTTAATGGACTGCAATGGGGCAGCTTTTATGCACTCATTGCGCTGGGCTACACCCTTGTTTACGGGGTCCTGCTCCTGATCAATTTCGCCCATGGCGATATATTTATGGTCGGGGCCTACATTGCATTTTTCGTGGCAACCGCGCTGCTCGGCTTTCTGGATTTTGCTCCATGGATGGTTTTGGCTTTGACCGTTCCGCTGACCATGATCCTCACCGCCGGAGTCGGGGTAACACTTGAACGCATCGCCTACCGCCCCTTAAGAAGAAAGGGAGCACATCGGCTTTACGTGGTCATCACTGCTCTTATGTGCGGTTTGATTCTGGAAAACGGTAACCTCGCCCTGCTGGGTGCCAGCCGTAAAAAATTTCCTGAACTGCTCGATAAAGTAATTTACACTTTTGGTAACGTATCCGTTACCAACCTTAAAATTATTGTTATTTTCGCTGCTATTACCGTTTTTTTGCTCCTGCAATTCATCGTCACCAAAACCAAAATCGGCATGGCCATGCGCGGTATTTCCTACGACAAGTTCGCAATTCCGCTCATGGGAATTCCTATCGATAATGTGATCGTGTTCACCTTTGTACTCGGCTCCGGTATGGCCGGACTGGCAGGTCTTCTTTTTGCCATGTCCTACCCCATCCTTGAACCGTACATGGGCGCACTTATCGGCTGGAAAGCTTTTATCGCAGCGGTTGTGGGCGGCATCGGAGACATTCGCGGGGCCTTTATCGGCGGCTTCCTGCTCGGCTTCATCGAAGTCGGGGTTGTTGCCCTATTCCCCTCCACTTTCCGCGACCTTTTCGCCTTTTCCATCCTGCTGGTCATCCTGTGGATTAAGCCCACCGGATTATTCGGCGTTGCCAAGACAACCAAGATTTAAGACGGAATCTACATAATGCAGAAGTACAGTTTTAATATCGGAATATGGGCAATGGCCGCCATTGTCGTGGCCTTTTCCCAGTTCGGCGCGCTGGATCTCTATATCCAGTCGGTAATCATGTTCATCGGTATCAACATCATCCTCTCCTCCAGCCTGAACGTGGTTAACGGATACATGGGCGAATTTTCCTGCGGACATGCCGGTTTCATGTGTATCGGAGCCTATGTGTCTTCCGTTCTGAGTGTAATGTTTTTTGCTCAGGACAAGATATTCGGTGCCCCCATCCTGCCCCCGGAGATGGCACCGCTGGGATTTCCCATCATAATAATTATTGCAGGCCTTGTTTCCGCTGTAGCCGGACTCATCGTAGCTATCCCCTCCTTCAAAACAAGGGGCGACTATCTGGCGATCATTACCATTGCCGCCAACTACATGGTCATTTCAGCCATTGAAAATATGGACATCATCGGCGGTCCACGCGGATTCATGGGCATGAAACGGGTACTCAACGCCATGGAAGATGTGATCGACATCCCTTGGATGATGATCTGGGTTATCCTCGGAACATTTGCCAGCATCTGGATCATTCGCCGCTTTGTCTCGTCCACATACGGCAAAGGCATCATGTCTATCTGTCAGGATGAAGTCGCGGCCGAAATCATGAGTGTGGATACCAATAAAATGAAAATGGCCGCCTTTATGCTTTCCTCCGGCCTTGCCGGGGTAGCGGGCGCGCTCTTCGCCCATGTTCTCGGTTACGTCAACCCGCAGTCTTTCAACATTATGAAATCAACTGAATGCCTTGTAATGGTCTACCTCGGCGGCATGGGATCACTGGGCGGATCAATCCTCTCCGCGATTTTTTTCACCTTAATGCTTGAAATGCTGCGTTTCATCATCCCGGCAATCGATACCGGACTGCATTTCCTGAACCTGCTCCCGGACAGTTACCATCTCAGTCAGGTCTGGAAATGGGTGCTCATCCCGCTGACCCTGATCCTGCTCATGCAGTTCAGACCCGAAGGAATCATGGGCAACAAGGAGCTGCCCGACCTGTTCCCGCGGCTTAAAAAATTCTACAAATTCAAGTAGCCACCACCGCGAGATAAGGAGATAAAATGTCACTCTTAAGCATAGACGGACTCTCACAAAGATTCGGAGGCTTACAGGCCGTATCCGATTTCAATATCGAACTTGAAGAAGGTTCCCTCACCGGGCTGATCGGGCCAAACGGTGCGGGCAAAACCACCATTTTCAATCTTATTTCAGGTTTTTATCAACCAACTGAAGGGACCATCTCCTTCGGCGGAACTCCCACACGCGGACTCAAACCGCATAAAGTAACCGCACTTGGCGTGGCCCGCACATTCCAGAACATCCGGCTCTGGCACGACATGACCGTGATGGACAACATCCGCATTGCCCAGCATTACCGCATGGGTTACGGCTTTTTCGATGCCGTCTTGCGCTCGAAAAATTACTATCTCAGGGAAAAGGAAATTGATCGCATCTCCACCGAGTTGCTCGAATTCATGGACCTGAAAGAATACGCCGAAGAATTGCCCACCAACCTGCCCTACGGTTTGCAGCGGCGGGTTGAAATCGCCCGGGCCATGTCCATTCAGCCCAAGCTGCTGCTGCTTGATGAACCCGCAGCAGGTCTAAATTCCTCGGACGTTGAAGGACTGATCAAGCTCATCAGATGGATTCATGATGAATTCGACATCACCATCCTCATGATCGAACACCAGATGAAAGTGGTTATGAGTTTGTGCCAGTGGATTAAATGTATTGATTTCGGTGCCACCATCGCCGAAGGAACCCCTGAAGATATCCAGTCCAGCGAGACTGTTATCAAAGCTTATCTGGGAGATGATTCAATCTGATGACTACTCTACTTGAAATCAAAGATCTCCGCGTAAAATACGGTAACATCGAAGCCCTGCACGGGATCTCATTCAATGTAAACGAAGGTGAAATCGTCACCCTCATCGGTGCCAACGGTGCGGGCAAAACCACCACACTACTCTCCATCAGCCGGTTGCCTCCGCCGGAAGCACCCAAGGTCGCCTCCGGTGATATCTGCTGGGAAGGAAATTCCATTCTCGACATGCCGCCGCACAAAGTCATTTCGGACCTGCACTTGGCCCTTGTCCCGGAAGGACGCCATATTTTCGGCAACCTTACTGTGGAAGAAAACCTCAAGCTTGCAACCTATGCCCGCAAGGATTCCGTCAAAGACATTCATGGTGACTATGACCGCGTGTTCGGACTTTTCCCGCGTCTTGCCGAACGCCGCAAGCAACGCAGCGAATCCTTATCAGGAGGCGAACAACAGATGCTGGCCGTAGGCCGCGCGCTCATGTCCAAGTGCAATTTCATCATGCTCGATGAACCTTCCATGGGACTGGCACCGCTGCTCATGTACGACATGTTCCGCACCCTCAAGGAGCTGAACGAACAGGGGTTAACCATCCTTCTGATTGAGCAGAATGCAAACCTCGCGCTCAAATTCGCCCATCGCGGCTATGTACTCGACACCGGGGAAATAGTAGCTCAAGGATCATCTGCGCAACTTATGGATGATCCAGAAGTTAAAAAGGCATATTTAGGGGGCTGACAAAAGAGTTAAATACCATATGGGTGTTTTTTTATTTTACTTTTAAACATTGACATCTCCTGCTATTCAGTAACTAGGCATTGCGCACCATAATCAGTTCCATTGCCAGCTGACAGAAGAAAATCATAAGCCTTCAACCTACAATTAAGGAAAAAGTATGTTTAGACAAATCACAATTTTAGCTCTTTGCATCGTAATGGTCCTTGGTTTTACCTGTTTTGCCCAAGCTGAAGATTACTCCGGCACTTATACCTGCTCACGCCAGAATCTTGAATTGAAAGGACTGGCTCAGGGCTATTCGTCCATGTTCCCCGGAACATATCCTATGCAAATAACCAAAAACAGCGACGGAAGTTACAAAGTATGCGAAGGGCCCGGACTCGCTGAATGCGACACATACAGAATGAGCGGCGGTCGTTACCATGAAGATTCAACGCTTAGTGAAGCCGGCTTCAGCATGCGCATGATATCTGACGCTACTTTCAGCAATAAACAGTGGACAGTGCGAAGCACAGCTACATTTTCCGGAGGGGAAATTAAGGCAACATACATTTGCCGCTAAAAACTGACCAACACACCATACAAACAAAAAAACGGCTGGTTTGACTTTTCGTCAACCCAGCCGTTTTACAATTTATATCAGTTAGATATTAATTCGTGCGCCCTTTAGCCGTGGCATGTTCAATATTAATTTTGATAACCACGGCCTTGTCCGCATCATTTTTTATATACTTCTCGCCTGCAGGAATATGATCCGGGGAAAGCCTGTGTATCAACGCCAGCAAAGCTTCTTTCTTCTCATCTCCGGAAACTTTTTCGGCCTTACCGAACGCAATAACCGACTTGAATTTTATGCTGAATTTAGAAGGCAGCAATTCTGTATCAACATAGACACAAAAAGAAACATTGGGATTAAACGCGATGTTATCGAGCTTATGCCCGGTCAAAGCGCAATGAAAATAGATGGCTCCGTTATGGTAAACGTAATTAAGCGGGGTCGCATAAGGATAACCGTCCTCACCTATTGTCGCCAATACGCCCTCTTCCCCGGCCTGCAAAATTTCTTTAACAGACCCCTCTGGCAAAATCTTTTTAGTGTTCTGAATCTCTTTGAACATGATTTATCTCTCCGTTGTCTAAAATATACCCTGAAAATACTTCAGAAACCGCCCAACATAAAGAGATAGTTCAAATCTTTTTCATAATGACAGTGATGAGCCAAGCTATCGGCACTAGCGTATCAACTAATTCCTACCACCCACACGCACAAATTCACCGGGAGGGCCAAGCCGGATATCAAAGACAATAGCCGCGCCGCGCAGAACCAGAGTAGCCATAAACCCGGCAGCCATGGCAACTTCGGGCTGCACATGCAGTTTCATCATACCTACGTTTACAAATGCCCCGGCCAGCGCAGCCACTGCATAAAGCTCCCCGCAAAGAATCATAGGCCGGTTCCCGGTCAATAAATCACGGATAACCCCGCCCCCGGTGGCGGTCATAACTCCCATGAATACAGCCACTGTCCATGGAACCTGAGATTGTAAAAATGCCACAGAACTCCCGGTAACGGCAAAAGCACTTAAGCCAAGAGCATCAAACCATGAGGTGGCCTTATAACGGTCCTTGATCTCCAAACGGCAGAAATAGGTAAATAAGGTAGCCATAATACAGAGATAAAGTTCTACAGGCTCATGGGTCCACCAGACGGGATGGTCCAGCAGCACATCACGCAGGGACCCGCCCCCAAGGCCGGTAATAGTCCCGATCAGCACATAACCCACAATATCCATTCTGCGCCTGCCCGCAGCCAGCGCGCCGCTGACCGCAAAAACAATGTCCCCGAAATACATAAATCCGTGGATAGCGGAATAAACCACTTCTCCGTTCAAAACACTCATATTCGACCTCGAAAGCAGACCGGCTGCATTTATTTTCTAAACATTCGTTTTTTATTAAAACGAAAATCGAGCCTGAATAATTTCAGATTAGACAATTGTAAAGATAATTTTTCCTACTTTCGAAAATTATAATTATTATTCTTAAAACCACAACCATAACCAAATCTTCAGAGCTGCTGCTTTGGCTTGCCTGCCATGGATTGAGTTGTTAAAAGAATTCCCTTTTTTGGAACAAATTTTATATTTTATCGAGATAAACAATGACATCATCAAGAGCATCCACAGCATATTTGACTGTATCCTGTAAAGACAGACCCGGTATCGTTTCTGCGGTTTCCGGCTTCCTTTTTTCAAAGAATGCAAACATTATCCATTCCGACCAGCATTCAAGCGACCCGGTGGGCGGACGTTTTTTCCTCAGAATGAAATTTCATATGAATGGAATTGAGAGCAACCTTGAAGAGTTCAGACAGGAATTCGCCGACAATGTTGCTAATAAATTTGACATGGATTGGAATATTAATCCGGCATGGATCAAGAAGAAAACAGCTATCCTCGTCTCAAAATTCGACCATGCACTTATGGATCTGCTCTGGAGAGCCAAGCGCGACGAGCTCCATACTGAGATCACCATGGTCATCAGCAACCACGAAGACCTGCGCGAAGCTGTTGAATCCTTCGGAGTGCCTTTCCACCACGTCCCGGTAGAAAAAGGCAACAAAGAGGCTTCTGAAGATAAGATCCTCGAGCTAATGAAAGGCAATGCCGATCTGGTTATCCTCGCCCGCTACATGCAGATCCTGACCCCCAAGCTGATCGATGCCTACCCGAGCAGAATCATCAACATCCACCACTCCTTTCTTCCTGCATTTGTGGGAGCCGACCCCTACCGCAGGGCCGGGGAACGCGGAGTTAAGCTCATCGGAGCAACCGCACACTACGTTACCGAGGAACTGGATCAGGGTCCGATCATCGAACAGGATGTTATCCGTGTTTCCCACCGTCACGACTATGAGGAACTCAAGGTGCTCGGTCGTGACATTGAACGTCAGGTGCTCAGCAGGGCCGTAAGGTGGCACCTCACCGAAAGAGTGCTGGTAGACGGCAACAAGACTGTCGTATTTATTTAGTATTATTTGAATAAAAGCTAAAAAAGCTCTCCTTGCTGAATGCGAGGAGAGCTTTTTTAGTGAATAAAATATCTTTTCTACTTTGCCGGAGCCGACAATTTTTTGGCCAGCTGCTCATCACTCTGCTCGCCGATGCCGAAACGCATAAACAGATCATTTAGCTTACCGCGCACATCCTTAGTGGCCTTGGCAACAGCCTGCAAACTGATGAATACAAGAAATTCAATCTTGAAATTGCCCTTTTCAAACAACCTCAAAATTGCTGTAGCCAATTCTTTTTCAAGAGCCAGCAACTGCATTTCCTTGACCAGCTCTTTGGCAGTAGTTTGCTTGAAGGTCAGCCAATTTTCATTTGAAGAATCCTTGAGCCACAATCTGGCCATACGGATGCGGGTCATACCGATTTCATGTAAAGCTTGCACTTCCTTGGTCGATGCACGCCTACGCTTAAGCACCCGCAACTGCATCTTGCTTTCCTCGCCCTGCATCTTCTTCTTCAACAAAGCAGAAAACTTCACCTCGGTAAGATATATAAAAAGTCTGTCTAAAGCCTCCACCCCGAACATACGCAGATAAACGGTAAGTACTTTCTCATCACGCTGGGTAAAATTTTTCAAGCCGAGCAGAAATTCCCTCACAACAATATCAAGAGTGATACTGACCCCGATGGCGCAAGCCCCGATCTGATCCTGCGAAAACTGCATCTTCCGAGCCATTTCAGCTTCTTTCTCAGCACTGTCCGCAGAGTAGGCTGTCTCGCGCAGGGCCTCCATGGCATTGTCATAATCCTGTTTGAACTTGGTGGTAGCAGGATCGATACAGACGATACGGGCAATACGCTCAACAACATCGTTGCTTACCGGTTCATCCCCATGAACAAGAACCCCGCTCTCCAACAGGGAATTATAGGTCATCTTCAGGGTCTCAGCGGACTCCTCGTCAGCCCCGACCTGTTCAAATGCCGTCTGGATACGGGTTTTATCAATGGCGGGTATCTCAGTAGAAAAACGTTTGGTAACATCATCAAAAGGAAAACGCAGGATAACATAATTCTTATCCCGGGTCAGAGCATAACGCTCATTTGTAATGATGTCGGTAAGTGAAGATTCAACATCCTGAGTGATAAACTGCTCGATCAGGGCCTGCCAGAAATTTTTATCCAGCTCATATTGCTCAAGCAAGGCATTATATTTTTTGAGGGCAGGCTCACCAAGATGCCGCAGGGTAACTTCTTCAAAATTATCGGAGATAAGACAGGATGCGTAAACTACCCCCTGAACAGTCTTGATCAGCAGAGTTTCGGCATTAATCAACCGGGAACGAATGCTGTCCAGGGCATCCTTATCCTTGCCGTCTTTGAGCTTGCTGAAACGGCCGATCATCAGGATGAATTCACTTAAAATTTTCTTGATGAATTCATGCGCAGGCAGATCGATGGAGCGGTGACACAACAGGGCGATAATTCCGCTCTGCTGTTTTTCCAGCAGGGGGAATTCATTAATGCGGTTGTTATTGTACTTGATAAATTCAAGGAACACCTCACGCTCAAGAACCTCACGCAGGGTACTGCGCTCCTTAAGGCGAGCCAGAACTTTCAGGTAGAAATCAATCCGCTTATCTTTATCAGGAATTTGCGCGTTTTCCTGGGACACTTCACTCATGAACACTCCATCCACAATTTCTTAATTATTTGCATGAAAATGTCTCAATTCAGCCACAATAGTCAAGGAGTTTAGAATTATAAGCCCTAACACGCTCCTGTTACGCACTGAGCAAAACAGCCATTGCGCTACTGAAAATCATTCATATAAAAAGAACCGACTGAAAATAATGGTACTTTTCTTGCTAAAATCAGATAAACAAATAAAATATTGACGCAGTCAAAAAAATAAAAATCCTACAATAAAACTATCGCCCATAGACAGCGATAAAAGGAATTTCAGCTTAATGATCACTTGCACCAAATGCGGCAAAAAAAACAATAACGCAGCAAAAGTATGTTCCAAGTGCGGGCACAAATTGCAATCCGGACATAAACGTCTGGAAACCAATATTTCCCAGCAGGAGCAAGGCGATATGTTTCGCCTGAAGATGGAAAGAGACCGCCGTTTCTCCAAACATGGTGAGGCATGGGTTTACGCTCTATTCCTGCTCGGTGCTGTTATTTTTTTCACCTACAATCAGATATACTGGCCCCTCTACGGACTGACTCCGGCTATTGCTCTTCTGGCTTGGTTTCGGAAGATTTAGTTGTCCTGTTCTGTAACTCCTTTAGCGCGTTTTCCTGATCCTCTTTCAGCAGATCAGGCACGGACCGCTGCCAGAATTCCATTTCTTTATCGGCCTTCAATTCCTTATCAGACTTAGGGAAACAGCACTTGATCACAGAGCGACGAGTGCATGATGCAGGATAATATTCAATAATCCCGCACTCGTTTTCATCAATATAAAACTTCACACTGCGCCGGAATTTTTTATTCCGGGAGATGATGGTAATATCTCCGTTTTCAATTTTGCAGAAAAAATCAGTATACTTAGCTCCATAAAAAGAGTTGAAAATATAAATATTTCCCCTTTTTTTCCCCACGTAGCTGAATTCATGGGGATCCTTGCACTGGGAACGGGCAAGAGCACTTCTGGTCAGACACATGGCCCGTTCCTCCTCCATGCTTCTGGCCTGAGCAGGCGAAGGCACATGACTGAGAACGAATAATACAAGCATAAACAAAAGACTTCTCATAAAACCTCACAAGAAAGGTTATATTTTCAGACATATAACTTTTCGGCCGGAAAGCGGATCACCTTTACCCTTTTAAAGGGACACAGCACCCGCGATGATTTTTAATTTCACTGGAAATGTTCTTTCCAAAGCACATACTGCTATGCTAAAAGAACTGATCATTTTGTGCAACCGCACAACCTTCCTTACTATTTTCCACCCCTTGTCAAAAACCCATTCCTAGCCTTGGAAACAAGTTTTTTTTCTAAACTTAGTTTAGAAAAAGTCCTGTTTTTCCGCCCTCTTTTAAGGTTATGAACCTGTGGAAAACTTTTTCATTTTTCAAATATTTCATAATAATCACAAATAATCACCAAATATGACACTGTAACAACAATTTTTCATCCAACCCCCTGTACAAAACTCATACCCTGAGTTAGTATTCTTCCCGTACCTGTTTCAGCCCTTGTGTCATAGGGCATGAGACTGAATCTAAGAAAAAACTCTCTGTAAAACAAAATACAATTCATCAAACAAACACTATGAACGAACTCTCATCTGGATGGAATCATCTTCGCGGTATTGAGCCGCTCAGTCTTTGCGACTGGCCGGGCCGGACCAGCTGCGTATTCTTCCTCGGCGGTTGTAACCTGAACTGCCCTACCTGCCATAATTTCGACATGGCGTGGAATATGGAGTGCCTGCCCCTTCTATCCAGAGAGGATATGAAATCTTTCCTAAGGAACCGAGCAAAATGGCTTGACGGGGTCACAATCACTGGTGGCGAGCCTACAACGGTACCTAACCTCGGAGAAATTCTTTACGAAATTCAGCAGGTTTCCAAACTGCCCATCAAAATGGACAGCAACGGGATGCTTCCTGAAATTCTGGAAGATATTCTTCAGCAGGGATTGGCGGACATGTTCGCCGTTGATGTTAAAGGACCGTATGAGAAGTATCCTGCCCTCACCGGGCAGGCCGTTACCGCTGAAGCGGCGCAGAAAAACCTTGAAAGGATTTTCGAGCTTGCCGAGGCCAACCCCAAAGCCTTCTATTTTCGTCTGACCAAGGTACCTATCCTTACAGATGAAGATGTCGAAACTGCCAAGAGTTATCTTCCGGATGGCTTTGACCTGACCATCCAGAACTACATTCCTCCAAGGAGAGATCATGCCCACGCAGATAATGAAGCGAGACGGCCGGTTGGAGACCTGGTCGACTGAGCGAATTGCACAGGCCATTTTCAAAGCACTAGGTGCCAACGGAATTAAAGACCCGCTCATGGCCAAACGTATGGCCAGAAAAGTCGAGCAGAAGCTTGACGGCGTAGACATACCTGAACAGGAACATGTTCAGAATATGGTCGAAGAAGTGCTTATGGATTCCCGCCTGCACTCTGTAGCCAAAAAATTTATTCTTTATCGTGACAGCCGCCGCAGACTGAGAAACCAGAAAGACGCCTATCTCGACATCAAAGAAACCATTGATGAATATCTGGAAAAAAGTGACTGGCGTGTGGCTGAAAATGCCAACATGACCCACTCCTTTCAGGGACTCATGCTTCATCTCTCCGGAACCATTCAGGCCCGTTACGCCCTTGAAAAATATCCTGAAGAAATCAGGCAGGCCCACGAACACGGCTACTTCCATATTCATGATCTTTCTTATGGACTGGCCGGTTACTGCGCCGGATGGTCCCTGCGTGACCTGCTTTTAGAAGGTTTCAACCTTGAAGGCCGTTCCTGTGCCGGACCGGCAAGGCACTTCGACGCCGTCCTCGGACAGATGGTCAACTTTCTCGGCACCCTGCAAAATGAATGGGCAGGAGCACAGGCATTCAACAATGTTGACACTTACCTCGCTCCGTTCATCCGCCATGACGGTCTTACCTATGAGGAAGTGCGTCAGGCCATGCAGAAATTCGTGTTCAACCTGAACACCACATCCAGATGGGGCGGGCAAAGCCCGTTCACCAACCTTTCATTCGACCTTGTTCCGCCCAAACATATCGCTAAAGAAGCGGTAATCATCGGCGGTAAACTTCAGGATACCACTTACGGCGAATATGCCGAAGAAATGGAAATGATCAACCGCTCCTTTCTTGAAGTTATGGTCAACGGAGATCAGCATAACCGTATTTTCTCCTTCCCCATCCCCACTTACAACGTCACCGAAGATTTCCCGTGGGACTCCCAGATCGGCAAAACCCTGCTCGACCTGACAGCCAAATACGGCGTGCCCTATTTCCAGAATTTTATTAATTCAGACCTCAACCCCGAAGACGTGCGTTCCATGTGCTGCCGCCTGCAAATGGACCTGCGCGAACTGCGCAACAAGGTCGGCGGATTATTCGGAGCTGGAGACCTGACCGGGTCCATCGGCGTGGTCACCCTCAATCTGCCCAAACTGGCTTACCTTGCTCAGGGTGAAGAGGATTTCCTTGATCTTATTGAAGAGTACGCCATTCAGGCCAAAAATTCTCTTGAATTCAAACGTAAACTAATCCAGACCAACCTTGATAACGGCATGTTCCCGTGGTCCCACCGTTACCTCAAGAACGGTTATAAAGGTCATTTCTCCACCATCGGACTGCTGGGCGGACATGAAGCCTGTCTGAACCTGCTGGGCAAAGGGATTGAAACACCTTCCGGCATAAGGCTCATGACCCGGGTTCTCAATCACCTGCGCGACCTGACTTCCCAATTTCAGGAAGAAACAGGCAGCCTCTACAACCTTGAAGCCACCCCGGCTGAAGGAACCAGCTACCGCCTGGCAAAAATCGATAAAGCCCTTTATGCGGATATCCAGACTTCAGGTAATGGAATTCCCTACTACACAAACTCAACAACTCTGCCCGTAGGTGTTTCTGAAGATGTGGTGCTGGCTCTCTCACACCAGAACAAATTACAGCCCCTGTACACCGGCGGTTCTGTCTTCCACACCTTCCTCGGGGAATCAACAACGGACCTTGATGCATTGAAAAGTTTTATTATCAAGGCCTTCCGCAACACAAAAATTCCTTATCTCTCCATCACTCCGACCTTCTCCATCTGCAAAGAGCACGGATACATTCAAGGTGAGCACCATACCTGCCCCGACTGCGGCGCGGAATCGGAAGTCTACACCCGAATTGTGGGCTACTACCGCCCTGTAAAACAATGGAATGAAGGCAAGAAAGCAGAATATAAAGACCGGCAGGTCTACAACACATTCTGCTGCTAACTACCTGTCGCACATATAAAAACAGAAAGGAGGTCTTTTTTAAAGACCTCCTTTCTTATTTCGGGCATGAAAGTCAACTTTGCACTCATTTTCATTGCCAATAAATATACATTGCATTATGCTTAGCCATGAAAATGAGATAAGTCTGAGATTGATTTTATTGGACTTCATACTCAAACAAGTACAGATGGGATGGAGAATATATGCGAATTCTGGTTGTAGATGATGAGCAGATGGTCAGGGAAAATCTGGTTGATTACCTTGAAGACGAAGGTCTGGATGTAATCTCGGTAGGAAGTGCGGAAGAGGCCCTGACTCTGATGAAAACCGACAATGCCGATATCGCCATTGTAGACATGCGTCTCCCGGTGATGCACGGTAACGATCTCATCATTAACTTGAAAGAACTGCATCCGGACATGGATTTCATCATCCATACCGGGTCAGTGGATTACGCAGTTCCGCCGGATGTCCGGGCCTACGGTATTTCTTCAGATAACGTACTGCTCAAGCCAGTTGCGGACATGGATATGTTCATCCAAAAAATAAGAACCCTATTCGGCACCAAGTACGAAATTTAACGGATTTTTTCTGATAAGAGAATTGCCGCCGATTCCCAGTGGGAGTCGGCGGCTTTATTTTATCCCACGCATCTTGCGGTAAAGAATCACCGCGCCCATGTGTTCGGTGGTAAAACGGTCCGTATGCCCGGCCAATGTCTCAGTAGCCCCCAGCATAAGATACCCTTTGTCGGGCAACATATCGTGAATGCGGTGAACAATATCAATTTTTGTAGGGTCATCAAAATAAATCAGCACATTGCGGCACATGACAAAATCAAATTGCCCCAAAGAGCGAAAGGAATCCAGCAAGTTGAATTTCTTAAAAGTAACAAGGGACTTAACGGCGGAATCTACTTGCCAGCTATTGCCGTTCTTCTCAAAATACTTATCATAACCGGACGGTAATCCCCTTGATTTTTCAAGGTTGCTGAAGAGTCCTTCTTTGGCCCGCTCAATCACCGGGCCGGAAATATCTGTGGCCATTATAGAAAAATCAGCCGGAGAGAGCTTTCCTCCCCCAGCTGTTCTGGTCCATTCATGAATGAGCATGGAGAGGGAGTACGGTTCTTGTCCTGTTGATGATGCAGCACACCAGATTTTAATCTTGCCACCCGGCCTGCGATTCTTCAAAAGTTCGGGTAGAACCTTATTCCTGATGGAAGTAAATGGATGATTGTCACGAAAAAAACTGGTTTCGTGGGTACTTATGGCTGAGATGGCCTCTTCCTTGAAATGAATGTCACCCGACACCAAAAGCTTATAAAACTCACCCCATGAACGACAGTTGCGGGATTTATACAATGCTTTAAACCGATGCTGGATTAGATATTCCTTGCCTTCGGATATGGTCAATCCACACATTCGATAAATTTGCTTACGCAACAGCTCAAAATCATTCTTATCCAGCTTTAACTCTTCGCGGCTCACAATATTCCCTCATCCGGTCCTATTCAGATTCAGTACCCACCTGCCCCATGAGGACAATCTCATTTGCCCACTGCATGGCAGCCAGATGACTTCTTGCCACTGCAAGAGAAGAAAGATTATTGCCCATAATCAAACGCCCCAAGTCATCCCATTCCGCCTTCTCAAGGCATTTAACCAAATCAAGATATAACGAAACTGTATTTCGTTTACCAACCAAAGCCTGTATAATATCTTTCTCTACTGGCAGTTCTTCCATTAGCTCTGCCATAGGTCTGCCCAACAGGACATCAAGCAGGGAAAACAGCCCCAACATAAACATTGATTCAGATGAAAGCGGACAATGCTTAATTTCCAAACATACCAGCTCCAAAAACTTGGCCCTTTTTATGGACAGAAAAGCAAGCTCGTTACCCGCCGGACCTGAACTCATATCCGAGAGCAGAATCATACGCAGCCAGCCTGCCAGTTTCCTGTATCCGATCAAAGCAATAGCCTGCTTGATGGAATTAATTTCGTTGGGCAATCCAAAGGTAGGTGAATTCATAAATTTCAACAGACGATAGCTGACTGAAACATCAGAGTTAATGGCCTGAGTCAAATCGTCAACTTCAAAATCATCGCCACTGATGGAGCTCAACAGCTGCATGCGATTAATATTATTAGTGGAAATCTTCTTACCGGGAATTATCTCCGGACGACTGAAAAAGAACCCCTGAAACAATTCAAATCCCAACTCCCGGCAACGGTTGAACATTTCATTGTCTTCGACCTTTTCCGCCAGAAGCTTCACGTCCAATTGCTTGAGATTGCCTACAACATTAGCCAGTTCATCAGGGTTCAAATCAAGGCAATCGACTTTGACTATATCCGCCAACTCAATAAAAGGCTCAAAGCCTTCCTGTCCGATGTAATCATCAAGGGCCAGCACATAGCCCCTTTCCTTCAGTCCCTTAAGTACTTCAAGAACATCAGGTTCAGGTTGAACATGCTCCAAAATCTCCACCACGCAAACTTCCGGAGGCAGAAAATCAGCAGCTCCTTCCAACAACATATTTCTGGGAAAATTGATCAGTAAACGCTGCCCTTCATCAATATCTTCCTGTATCAACCCAAACCCGTCAGCAATAACCTGAGAAGTCGCTGCATCTTCATCTCCAATCTCAGCAACATTACTTCCTTCGGAATTACGAAAAAGAAGTTCGTACCCCCAAGTAGACTTCTCAGCATCAAAAACAGGCTGTTTGGCGACAAAAAAAGAATCCAGAAAAAGATCCTCACATTCACTCATAAATCCCGCACCCCAAAGTTCGTTAAAAAATTATCCAACCATTACAGATAACATACCTCACCGAAAGGTTAATATCAATCAACGTGATTTATAAACTCCAGCCTAGGGCATCATGGGAGCAAGCGACAGACCTCTTGTTTCATCAAACCCAAGCATAAGGTTGGCATTGGCTACAGCCTGACCGGAGGCCCCGCGGCAAAGGTTATCAATGGCAGCAACAACAATCAGCCTTCCGGTCCTTTCATCAGGAACCACAGCCACATCACAGAACATGGTTCCGCGCACCCAGCGGGTTTCCGGCAATTGTCCTTCAGGCAGGAAACGGATCATCTTTTCATTTCCGTAAGCCTTTTCATAAGCTGCGCGAATTTCTTCAGTAGTCACGCCCGATTTCATTTTGGTATAAATGGTGGAAAGGATACCACGGTCAATGGGCAACAGGTGGGTATTGAAGGATACCGTCATATCTTCGCCGGAAACAACGGCAAGCTCCTGCTCGATTTCCGGGGTATGGCGGTGAGTGGTCAGACCGTAAGCGCGGAAAGAATCAGCAACTTCGCAAAAAAGAGTTCCCACGGCAGCCTTACGTCCTGCTCCGCTGGTACCGGATTTGGAATCAATAACAATATCGGACGTTTCAACCAGACCTTCGCGCAAGGCCGGGGTCAGTCCGACAATTACGGAAGTAGGGTAGCAGCCGGGGTTGGCAACCAGTTTGGCACCTTTAACCTGATCGCGATAAAATTCCGGCAAACCGTAAACAGCTTCCGGGAGAAGATCCTCGCGAGTATGGTCAACTTTATACCATTCTTCATAGGTCTCGCGGTCACGAATCCTGAAATCTGCACTAAGGTCCACCACTTTGATATTCTTATCGTAAAGCTGTCCGCCGATATTCATGGCGGTCTTGTGGGGCACAGCAAGAAAAACGAGATCACAGGATTCAGCCAGATCATCAACATCAGGTGCGGTAATTTCAAGACCGCCCAGTTCCATGCCGTTAAGGAAAGGATAAATATCTGCGAGTTTTTTACCTGCTTCGGCACGAGAGGTAACCCGGACAAGCTTCATGCCGTCATGGTTGCTCAAAATACGGGTAAGCTCCATACCAGTGTATCCGGTTACTCCCACAAGTCCTACAGCTACGGCACTCATAATCATCCATCCTTGCAATAAATATTTAACAAAAGGGCGCGGAAAACCGCGCCCGGAAAGATCGGTATTAAAAGATATGCCCGGTCAGGGGCACAAAAAGAAATGTTGAAAAAGACTAGCTATTTCTGGGTCTTCTGCACGTATTTCATTCGCAGATTGTAAAGCAGTTCACAAAGGAGCCGCTCTTCATCTTCGGTCATTCCGTTCTTGATCTTATCTTCAATCACGGCCAGAACATCGATAGACTGCTTGGCAAGCACCGGAGAAAAATCAACTCTGCCTGTGGAAGGATCAGCCACTTCTCCGAGATGAACCATGGCAGAAGAACTCATGGACATGACAAAAGTAGAAAAATTAACCTCTGGGATAGGCATATCCTTGGCATATTCACTGCCGCAACCGCATTTTTTATCGTCAGACATAACTAAACTCCTTAAATAATCTGCCGGATTCTAAAAACATTATCCGCAAGATTCAAGTGTTTAAAAAATTAATGCGCCTGAGCCCAGTTGCGCCCTAAACCGAGATCTACTTTGAGCGGCACAGTTAAACTAGTTACGGTCTGCATATCATTTTGCAGGAGCTTACCTATTTCTTCGATATTCTCTTCCGGGCCTTCCACTAAAAGTTCATCATGAATTTGCAGGATCAACCTGCCGCCAAGATGTTTGATTTCTGCATTATCAGCTACTTTGATCATAGCCATTTTGATGATGTCGGCAGCACTGCCCTGAATTACAGTGTTGATAGCCTGCCTGCGGGCCTGTGAAAGTACCTGCTGACTGGTGGAATGCAACTCAGGCAAAAGACGTCTACGCCCGGAAAGGGTGGTGACATAACCTTTTTCGCGCCCCTGCTCCACCACGGAATCATAAAAATCTTTGAGTACATCCAGCTTTTCAAAATATCTGGCAATAAATTCCTTGGCCTCGTTAATCTTAATGCCAAGTTCACGGGAAAGCTTCTGCGGTCCCATGCCGTAAATCAGACCGAAATTGATCGTCTTGGCATTACGCCTCTCATCAGAGGTCACATCCGCCGGGTCACGGTCAAAAAGCAGAGCAGCTGTGCGGGAGTGGATATCCTCGTCCTGCTCAAATGCAGAGACAAGGGCCGGGTCCCCGGAAAAATGAGCCAGCACACGCAGCTCTACCTGCGAGTAATCCGCTGCCGCTAAGCGCAAGCCTTGCCCGGCAGTAAAACAGGCCCGCATGCGCTTGCCCTGATCGCCACGAATGGGGATGTTCTGCAAGTTGGGACCGGAACTGGAAAGACGCCCGGTTGCTGTTGCCAGCTGATTGAAATTTGTATGAATCCGCCCGTCGGAATTAACCAGCTTGGGCATAGGTTCAAGATAGGTGGAGCGCAGTTTCTCCATCTTCCGGTATTCAAGAATATCGGTGATGATTTCATGCTGCCCGGAAAGCTTTTCAAGCACAGAGTTGGCGGTTGAAAGCGCGCCCTTGGGAGTTTTGCCACCGGGTTTGAGACCGAGGGTATCGAAAAGCACTGTCGCCATCTGCTGACTGGAACGGATATTAAACGGCTCCCCGGCCCGATCATGAATAGTCCGGGTAAGCTCGTTAATACGTTCGCTAACCTCAGTAAGAAAATCTGCAAATGCAGCAAGATCAATAGTGATCCCGGCCTTTTCCATCTCCGCAAGCACGGGGATCAACGGTATTTCAAGATTTGCGGTAAGTTCATCAAGCCCTGCGGATTTTACACGCGGCCCAAGCACATGCATGAGAGCCAGTGCAGCCAGCCCCTGTGCATCAGGATGGACTTCATCCACTGCGTCAGGCAGTTCGTCCCCGGCAAAAAGCATAGCCCGCATACGGTCCCAGCCGTAATTGCGTTCTTCAGGGTTAAGCAGATAGGCGGCAAGGCTTAAATCAAACCAGCGGGAAAGCTGAATTTCAGACCAGGCCTCGTCAGCACGCAGAAAGGATTTCACATCAGCAACAACAATAGTCTTTGCTGATTGCAGTCCACCGGCAAGCTCCTCAGCTGTGACCTTGCACATCCACTCCTGACCATCCAGACCGATAAAAAAGATATTGCCTTCGCGAACCAGACCGACTTCTTTATCGGTGAAATCAGGCAATTCAGCACCAGAAGTAACTTTCTGAAGTTCAATCCGATTCTCTGGAGCCGCCGGAGCCGGGGTATCTTCGCCGAACAGGGAAAACTGTCCGCCACCGGATGCTGATTTCTTGGACTTGGCAGCAGGAGCAGAAGCTTCCTCACCGAACAGGGAAGCCTGACCGGAAGCCCCTTTCTTAGAACTGCCAGCAGGAGCCGGAGCACCGGAAGCGTTAAACAAAGCCTTCACGTCACGCACCAGCGAACGAAATTCGTAGGTGGACATAAATTCTGCTGCACGATCCGCATCAACATCACGCAGTGTGCACTGGGCAATATCACAATTAGCACAGCTATCCAGACGCATGCGGGTCAGTTGGCGGTAAACAAAAATATTTTCCAGCTCATCCTTCATCTTCTTCTGAATGGCTGGCTTAAGCTTGTCATAATTATCGCGAATTTCTTCAAGAGTGGGAAACTCAGCCATAATCTTAGTGGCGGTCACCTTACCAACGCCCGGAACACCGGGAATGTTATCCGCTGAGTCACCAACCAATGCCTGAAAATCAGCCCACTGTTCCGGCTCCATCTTGGTATCTTCACGAAAATCAGCAAGGGAAGTGATCTTTTCCTTCTTCCCGGCCGGATCCCACATGAAAACATTTTCATCAAGGCACTGCTTAAGGTCCTTATCCGCACCGAGAATAACCACCGGACGTTCGGACTTGTAACGAGCAGCAAGGGAGGCAATGCAATCGTCAGCCTCTTCGCCTTCGGATACGATAAGCGGCACACCAAGAACGTTAAGGGCTTCCTTGAGCGGCTCTATCTGGGAGCGTAGGTCATCCGGCATGGGCGGACGCTGGGCCTTGTACTGGTCATAAAGCTCATGGCGAAAGTTCTTGCCTTTTCCGTCGAGCATAAAAACCAGATATTTGGGTTTTTCCTCTTTTATAACCTTAAGTAAAGTACGCAACACAAAAAACAAAGCATTGGTAGGCACTCCGTCAGAACGCTTAAGGTCCGGGTAAGCATGAAAACCACGGTAGAAAAAGGCTGAACCGTCAATCAGGTACAGGGGATCGTCGTCAAAATTCAATTTATCTCTAAGTGCCATTATATGCCTTCGGGTTCAGACCCTGCGATTGTTTTGTATGAGAAAAAGATCAGATGCGCTTTACGATTTTTTTGCCCTTGGTCAGTTTCTTAAGCACAAAGGATTCAGGATCGGCGTCTTCAAGGGCTTCCAGCTTGATCTCAGCCCGTGCAGCAGCTTTGTGCCCGCCTGCGGAACCGATCTCATTGAAAAGCTTGGCTGCCATCTTGCCCATATCCTTGCGCATGCCGTCACCACGGAAAATGACTACAAGAGTATCTTCATAGATACCGGAAACAACGTCCCATGAGACCCCGTGCACACGCATGAGGAAATCAGCGAGGATGACCAGTGTATCCGGATTCTCCACCTTACCGATATGGGAAAAAAGACCGGGCCCGATGCGGCGCAGATTGTAGAAAGCGCGGGAAAAATAGCGCAGCCAGTCAGGATGTATTTCACTGCGGGTGATGCGCTTGATGAGATCCATATCCGCATATTTAGTCAAGTATCTGAATGCCTTGACGTCATCGTCAATAAAGGGACGCTCAAAGCTCTGGGTATCGGTTTTGATACCGTACAGAAGTGCGGTAGCCAGCAGTTTGGCCGGACGGATATTCAGGTTGTAAAGATATTCGGTCATCATGGTGCAGTTGGCAGCATATTTTGGACGGATGTCCACATACTCCGCATGGGGGTATGGCTCCTCCGGCAGGGGATGATGATCGATAATCACGGAAAATTTCAATCCCTCAAAATCGGGATGATGATGCGGTTGGGAATCCAGAATCGCGAACCTGTCATATTGAGCCACAAGGGTAGGAATCATCCTCTGGGCCGGAATACGCAGGTAATGCATCATGGCAAGGTTATCAAGACGCTTGACCTCGTTGATGTGGGCAATCCCCACCTCAGCGACCCTGCGTCCGATTATGCGTTTAAAGGCCATTGCCGAAGCAAGGGAATCCGGGTCGGCATTGACCACCACAAGCCAGCGCTCTTCCTTATTACAAAGGGCGAGCAAATCCTGAAGCTGATCTTCAAGCTGTTTAAAATAAGCCATAGTTACTTCTTCAGGGTCAGGGGCAACCCTGCGGCCACAAGATAAACTTCATCTGCAATTGCGGCCATTGTACGGTTGAGTGATCCGAGCCTGCGAACAAAACTGCGGACTTCACGTGTCATTGCCACCGGGCCGAGCCCCACCTCACATGACACCAAAACAACATCCGGCCCTTTCCATTCAGATAAAAGCCGGACAACCTCCCCGATAGACTGCTCCCCGTCCGCAATTTCGGAACAGGAAAACAGCCAAAAATCCAAACTGTCCACCAGCAGGTGGTCGTATTCTTCTCTAGCCCTGTTAAGCACCTGACGCAAGTCCGCTCCGGCTTCAAGAACCGGAATGGACGGGTCACGCTCCAGCCGATGATCCATAATCTGCTGCCGAAAAGCCATGTCACGGGCTTTTCCGGTGGCTATGAAACATTTACGGCCGGAATATTCTGCAAACAGGTCGAGGGCGTAGTCTGATTTTCCCGACTTATTGCCCCCCAGCACAAATGTAATCAAGCTTTCTCCTTGGTACATGAATACATAAGAACGGGAAAACTATCTTTACGTACTCTATTTCCAGCAAAGACTGCAACCACAAGAAAAATTTCACAAGGTTTTACTTTATTTTTCTTGCAATACAATAATCACTCAATAATTGCAGTGAGTTAAAAAAGGATTTTTCCTCAAAGACCTCAACAGTCACAACACCGTCTTTTCCAAGCAAATCAAGTAAAATACCTAAAGTTTCCAGTCCGTTGCTATCGAGATATTCAAGTCCTAAATGCTTTCCGCCTTTACCCGGCGCATTGAGATGCAACATGCCAACATGCCCCTCAATACCGGACTCACGCAAAAGGTCGTCCTGTGCGTAAGCCAGTATGTGCCCTAGATCAAGGCATATTTTCATACCGCAATCGGCTATGACCCCGGTCAGACCGATCAATGAATTTTCCTTGATATTCTCAAAAAGAACCGTTCCAGGCTTTATCGAACTTCGGGAAATAACGGCTGCAAAATCGCGGATCTGCCCTGCGGCTTCAAGTCCGGCAGCAGGGGGATGAATAACATGGGCAACAGGTTTAAGATGTGCAGCTTTGGAGTTTAAGGCCAATACGATCTCAGCCACCCGCTCCCCGCCTTCGTCCCAAGGCAGATCCAGCGGATGGTGAATATGAAAGGACAGCCCGCAATCCGCCAGATCAAGCGGCAGGTCAGCCTCAGTGTAGTCAAGGCAGGATTTTGTTTCAAAAAACAGCAAAGCGACTTCATCTACCTTGCCTGCCAGAAAACGGCAGTTCTCAGCAACAGTGCCGGGAATAACCCATGAAGGTGCTGCCAATTGAAAAACAAAATCAAAATTATTCAAAAATCTGGACATTTTTGCCGCCCTGCATCTATTAAATCTATAATCTGTAACCCGCTCACTGAGTCAACACACTGGAGCGCAAGTCCTTTTTATACACGGCATAAGTATTGCTTAAATTAAAGCATATTCAATTATGTCGGGAGAAAGAAAAATGAAACGGGTCAGGAATTTTTTCCAACACCACTTCAACCCGTTGCACATCTTCTGTAGACTCAGAGGCGCAGGTTTAAGCGCGTTGGCTGCACGAAGAATGTCAATGGTTTATGAGAAGGTAGTATACAAGGTTTTTCTGCTGTAATTATAAAAACCTTCATCCATCCTTGTTCATATGCACGAAGCGAAAAGCAAAGCCTACATATCAAGCAGGCTGATTTTCTTTTCCTTCTGAACCTTGCGTGCAACCATCGCTGACTTCTTCACCCCTTCCGGAAGATTCTTCAAAAAACGAGAAACAGGCAACATCAGGGTCCGCCCATATAAAGGCCTTTTGGCCGCATGGGACATGTAAAGATTTTTCTTGGCCCGAGTCATACCCACATAAAGCAACCTGCGTTCTTCTTCGGTATCCTCCGGCACCAGCGGACCGTCACCGGAAATCTTCCCGGTCAGGATATCCGGTCCGGCAAAGGGCACAATTCCATCATCAAGCCCGGCCAGAAAGACAGCCTCGAACTCAAGTCCTTTTGCGGCATGCATGGACATAATACGCACCTTCTCAGCTTTATTACGTACCTGATCAAGATCATTCTGCATATGAATCCAGTTGAGCAGACCGGACCAGCCGCCATGTTCCTTGTATCCCTTGACCATATCCCGGAAAGGTTTGCTCTCCCAGAAAAGCTGGTCAAAAGGCGGCATGTCGGTCAGGTAAGCGGAAAGGCCCAGCGGCCCACGGGCAATAACCTTCTCAGGAACCTCCGGCACTTCATCATCTGCATCCTCAGCAAATCCGAGCATTCTGCGTGCAGCAGCCAAAAGTATTTCCACCCGCGAATCGTGCCAGAAACTCTCTGTTTCAGGTACGCTGCAAGGGATGCCCTGCCGCTTGAGCATAGCCTCGATGGGGCCGATCAATGCCTTAAAACGAACCAGTACCGCAATATCACCGGGACTTAAGGTGCCGACTTCTCCGGCATCCACCAGACTGTGACTGGTGGCACCGATAAGCTGTTTAACACGTTCTCCGATCCAAGAAGCCTCGCGATTGCTGTCCGGGGCCGAAAAAAGTTGAATCTCTGCTTCATAATTCCTATGAGCCTTAAGCTGAGGCGGGTTCTCCAGCACCGAGGCGGAAGCTTCCAGCACGCCCTGCGCCGAACGATAATTATCCTCAAGGTTTATCTGGATCAAATTTTCCCAGAACGCACGGAATCTATTGGCAACATTCCCGGCGGCACCGCGAAATCCGTAAATGGACTGGTCCGGGTCGCCGATGGCAAACAGCCCTTCCCCGTCATCTCCCACAAGTCGCTGAACTATTGCCAGCTGCAAAGGAGAAAGGTCCTGCACCTCATCCACCAGCACATGGGTGAATGTGCGCACATATTTATCGGATTTAAGTTCCGAGTGCCAAAATTCCAGCAAATCAGTGTAATCCACCAGATTGTACTGGTCTTTCTGGCGGGTATAATTGGTTAAAATTTCAGCCGGCCCTTCGCTCAAGGATGCCATGGTTTCGCGGGCAAGGCTGATGGATTCCCATGCCGCCTTAAGTTTAGCCCCGCTAAGTTCAGGATTGGCCCGTCCAAAAACCCGGCGGGCGGTTTCTTCATTAAGAATGATCGGATCATGATCAAAAGCATTGGCCCAGTATTCAAGGGCAAGGGCATGCAGCGTATCCGCACGGGGCAGGACTTCATCTTCACCGAGCATATTGCGCATACGCTCATTCATTTCCTCGGCGGCCTTGCGGGTAAACGTCAACGAAAGGATACGCCGCGCACGGGTTCCCCGCTCCAGCAGGTGCTTGATGCGGCCCATGAGGGTCTGGGTCTTACCGGTTCCCGGTCCGGCAATGACCAGTACCGGTTCCGGCCCGGCTTCCACTGCTTTCTTCTGAGCCTCGTTGAACTTCACAATCCCGGAATCCTCTTCCGGTTCGGAAGTTTTGCGGACTTCAGCTTCGGGCTTGGCATCGTCAAGATCACCCTTGGGTTTGCGGACTACAACCAGCTTCACGCCGTTGACAATCTCATCACGTTCCTGAGCGGAAAAGACGGAAATGGTTCCATACTGCCCGTCAAAACCGGGATTACGGATGACCTGCCCTTCGCGCATACGACGGATGCCCTCGGCAAGATGTACATTGTGCCGCTTGAGGTCCTCGACCGGGACCTGCTGCAAGATGGAAAATTCAGAACCGAACTCTTTAATCAGCGGAGCATAAACGCCGAGCACTTTCTTTGTCTTGGGTCCGGTACCCACAACCTCGGAAATAATTTCCTTGAGCGGCACCAGCGAATCAAACCCCGGCTGTCCTTTGGGTTGCTGCGCTTCTTCACGGTCGGCAAGCTCCATAACCCTTGAATAAACGCCCATGGTCAAAGGTTTACCGCAGACCGGACAGACCCCGCCGCGTATCTTAGATTCATGGGGATCAAGCATAATTCCGCACTTACGGTGCCCGTCCATGTAGTATTTGCCCTCTTCCGGAAAAAATTCAATGGTGCCCATAAATTTATGGCCCAGTCCTTCGCCGCGCAAAGCTCGGTAAATGCCCTCATAGGACATATCGCCACTGAAAATATTTGCTTCGCGGCCCAGATTTTCACCGGAATGGGCATCAGAATTGGAAACCATGCGGTACTTATCCAGCGCGGAAATAAACCAGTTCATTTCCGGGTCTGAAGAAAGTCCGGTTTCCATGGCGAATATTTCTGAAGCCAGATCGCCATAGCATTCTTCCACCGTATCGAAGCCGGACTTAGCACCGAAAAGTGAGAACCACGGGGTCCAGATATGGGCGGGGATGAGAAAAGCTTTGTCGTGGGTTTCAAGGACAATTTCAAGAAGGTCTTTGCTGTCCAGACCGAGGATGGGGCGGCCGTCTGAATTGAGGTTGCCGATGGTGTCCAGCTTGGCGTTAAATTTCTTCACCGACTCAAGGTCGGGCATATAGACCAGATTATGAACTTTGCGGGTTTTGCCGTATTTTTTGTAGATGGAGCTGATTTCGGTCTGGAGCATGAATCGGGTCTGCCCGGCAAATGGCCCTTCCACCCAGTCGATGGATTCTTCCAGCCCTTTAGGGTCTCGCAGAGAAAGAAGCCCGGAGCCGTCCTCCACCAATTGCTCTTCGATCTCGGCCACCCATTCGGGATGGGTAAAGTCCCCGGTGCCGATGACATCTATGCCCTTAACCCTTGCCCACGCAGCCAGAAGGCGCGGGTTCAATGCTTTGCTGGTGGCACGTGAAAATCTGGAATGGATATGCAGGTCGGCTATAAATCTTTCCATGGTCTACCGTTCTTCCCCGTCGTGATCACTTATTGATCAACTTATCTTTTTAAACAGCATAACCAACTGTAAAAGCTGGATGTTATCATATCATCATCGAATCATCACAACCCTTTTAAGGCTTACGAAGGACACTACATGCAGCCTCAATATATTGCAAGGCGGTCCCCACTTTGATAGGGAATTTTAACTTGAATTTGATGCGCTACGCGCTTTTGATAAAAAATTTCGCCTCCGGCGGCTTAAACCCTTTGGAAAGGGTTTAAGAATCCCAAACTTTTTTAATAAGGCTTCGCCGCTTCGTATTAAAAATTGGAGTTCAATTGAGAAACGCTACTATATATGACATTTGTGATGAACCAATCTTTAGATGTGAGAACCCTAGTGTACCGGGTGAAAACCTTCGTAAGCTTTACAAAAAACTTTTCGGCAATCCGCTGTTCAAGCATTTTATCCTGCGCTGGTGCTCGCACCCGGCCATTTTCCAAAGTAAAATCGGACCCTATCAAGAGATGATGGAGGCCGCCATGCAAGCCAGTTACGAAAACTGGCAGGATAAGGAATGGATTGAAACAACCTTCACACCACTGGCAAAACTGTTGGATCGCGTTAAAGATCCTGAGTGGCGCATTCGCGAAAAAGCGGATACCCGTCCCCCGCGCGTTAGGGAAAAAGAAGTAAATGAAGTGCTGAATGCGGTACTTTCCGACATCATCCGGGTCTGGGATAAGAATCCCAAGGACCCTTATTTTCCGGTATCCGCACAGGTCGTCATGCCCGGAGATTCCATCTGCGACGGTGAAAATTTCCTGAACATCATGACCGGACTGGGATCATACGAATTTCAGAACATCAACCTGCTCTTCGGACTGATGCGCTGCTTCCTGCATGCCAATCCACTGGCTCTGAAAATATTCCGCCGCCCATGGAAAGGCATTGCCGAACCGCTTTCCATGCGCGTTTCATGGATCACCCACCGCACTGGATTTTATGACGACATTTTTTGGGAACAGATTTACAATCTCTACATATTGGAAGAATTGCCCCACAACGAACAGAATAAACTGAAGGAAATGCTGGAATCGCTGCTCCATTTCCTGATCGTCACAAGCATGGAATGGCTGGAGGCACCGAGTTCCGGCATTAAGCATCCGGCAATCACCTGTCTGCCCAAGGATGGAAACGGCCAACCGCTATGCAATCTCAAACCCCGCGATTGGAAAGCCAAAAAAGAACTGGGATTTGACGATTACGTGCCTGATGTGGACACAACATTCCTTGCTTTGGCGATGAGCCGCAAATGGCTGGACCTAGTGGCGGAAAAAAATCTAAACGCTAATCAGGAATTGCTGCGTGCGGCCGAAGTCTTCCTTGATTTCCCTTGGGTGGAGATCATCAATGAATATCAGATCGGTTCCGGCAACAAGACCAATCCCCCGACCATCACCATGACCCGTCCGCTTGACTATTTCGGAGCGGTGCCGCTCTGGCTCGACAAGCCGTTTAAGAAAAGTAAAGAAGATGGACGCATTGTGCGCGAAACTCTGGGTAATGAAATCTGCCCCGGCCACAACATGGACATATTTGAAGCCATCCTCGCCAACCGCTATCAATGGAAGGCCCTTGAAGGTGACAATCTTGAAACCCTGAAACGGTTCCTGACGTTTCATCACAATGGATTCATTAGCGGTAATTTCAAGCAGGACAGCGCAGTACGTTTTTACTTACCGGAAATTTATGTCAGTTATGCCGGGCGTCTCTACGACACATGGCTGACCATTCCCGAAGACGAACAGCAGCTTATCGATCCCGACGGTAAAGTGGAACAAATCCGGTCCGCAGCCATGGATTACTGCAAATACGACATGCTCGGCGCGACGCTCAATCCCTTTGACGCCGCACTGGCAGTAGCGACACTCTGCCTGCTGCGCTACCCCCATCGCGGAGATGGGCTCATCGAACGAGGAATTAAGATATTACACAACCATCTCGGCGAAGGGTTCTTCAGGCATCCCTACAAAGCCTACGAATGGACCATGGTCCGCCATCCCACAAGGATCATCGTCGGTAGCGAAGTCACAACTTCGCTCTTCGCCATGAATGCCATTGCCTGTTACAAGCATTATATGAAAAGCTAAAAAAGAGAGGGGGTGCTAAGCACCCCCTCTCTTTTTTTATTTCAATTTCTTCCCATCGTGCCACGCCCGGCCCACGCACTCGCCGACATCCCAGTAGCGGTTGTCGGGCATGGTCAGGGTGAAGGGATTAACCTTCTTGATATCCGGTGCGTCATCGGTAAGAACTTCCTCGTCGCACCATGTGGCGACAACTTCCCCGACAAACAAGGTATCATTTGGCAATTCCATGGAATCAAAAACCTTGCACTCAATGACTACCGGGCACTTGCTGATCACCGGAGCATTTTCCAGCACCCCCGGCTCAACATCAAAGAGGCCGGACTTATCAAGCTTGGAACCTGAAACAAGCCCCACAAAATCAGTGACTTCAACCATCTCCACAGACGGGACATTGACGCTGAATTCGCCGCTGGCCTTGATCGCCATGTTTGAAAAATGCCGCTTGCCCACGGAAATCATCATCAGGGACGGATTGTAATTAACCCGCGAAACCCACGCCAGAGCCATAAAGTTGTTACGTCCGTCATGCCTTGAGCCCAGAATTGTCTGGGGCATGGGCAAGGTAAAACCTTGAATTCCTATATTTTTCTTAGCCATTTAAACTCCTGTGTAAATAGTCAGCTAGGCTTAACAATTCCACAAATATTAAACGAATGCCACCGGAATTTACAAAAACAGTAGCAACGATAAAGCCATGACCGCCATACCGCTAACCAGCCCATAAATGGACAAATGATGCTCGCCGTATTCCTCGGCAGCGGGCAGAAGTTCATCAAGGGAAATAAAAACCATAATCCCGGCCACCCCGGCGAAGATTATGCCGAATACGGTCTCAGACATGAACGGCATGAGCAGCAGATAGCCGACCATAGCCCCCACGGGTTCCGCCAGACCGGACAGAAATGAATATTTGAAAGCTTTCTTCTTATCCCCGGTAGCGTAATAAATAGGCACTGAAACCGCGATTCCTTCAGGAATATTGTGAATAGCGATAGCCACGGCAATAGCTATACCGAGACTGGGATCACTGAGCGCGGCAGTGAAAGTAGCCAGCCCTTCGGGAAAGTTGTGGATACCGATTGCCAATGCAGCCATGGTGCCCATACGGAAAAGCTTACGCTTTCCCTGTTCGCTCTCCAGCCCCTCGCCATCTTTAATATTTTCAGGATTCATTTCCTCAATGCGATGCATCTCATGCGGGTTTTCGTAGGAAGGAACCATCTTATCAATCAGTGCAATGAGAGCAATACCGCCGAAAAAAGCGATTACCGCGGCCCATGTCCCGGCAACTTCACCCATATCGGCCTGTAAAGCATCCTTGGCTTTGACCATAATTTCCATAAAGGAAACATAAATCATCACCCCGGCGGAAAACCCCAGTGACACAGACAAAAATTTTGGGTTGGTCCGCTTGGCGAAAAAAGCCAAGGCAGAGCCAATTCCAGTGGCAAGTCCGGCAAAAGCGGTCAGCCCGAAGGCAAATAGGACATTCTCGGCAAGCATATCCTTTCCTTATTTTTTCAGATTTAAGCGACAGAGCACAGGAGCCTCAATGATCAAAATTTTACGCGGTCCCAATTTGGAGTCAGGGTTGGCCTTGATGATCGGCTCAAGATTAACCGGGTTGGAAATATCCACTTTATTAACCCCGCTGTTCCTTGTGGCATGACAAAGCCAGATATGCCCTTCATCATCAGGAACTATCAAACCGACATGATAGTGCAACAGTTTGTAATTTTTAAATTTTATGGGCTTACTCATGGAGAAAAGATACACATGTCCGGGTGTCATCTGCTTGATCACATCCGCCCATGCCCCGCGATCACTGAGTTCGAACCCGCGCAGGCTCATACCATCATTATCCTCAATGACTGCACTCTGCCCAAAGGGAAGCACGGGCCTGCGCTTCAGACCTTCGGTTACGTTGAGGACGAGGTCATAACCGAAATCCCAATCCTCGCCGTAAGCTGAATCCGGGCCGCTGTCTGCCAGGCGGTCAAGAGTGGTATCGGCAAGATTGAAGTTACGGGTAAAGTAATAACGCGAAGCTGCCACGGTAAAACCGCTGCAATTAAGCCCCGGTTCCTTGAGATAAACTCCCGGTTCAGCAAAAAAAGTAAAATCCCCGAAGCGGTTGATAGCCGCATCCCCCCGGTAGGGAATACCTTCGAAGTAACCGAGCACATCCACAGGATTTGAACATCTCTGGGGAGCTTCGCCAAGTCCCTTTGGATCAGGGATGCTGGTCTTGGCACACCCGGCCATAAAAGAAAGCAACAAAACCAAAAACAATATATGCATTTTACTACTGAACATTTTTAAACCTCTTTTCCATCTTCCGGTTGAGATGCAAGACACCTGAACCGTTCAATATTTTCACGCCCGCCAAGCACGCCGACAATATCTCCATCCGCAAACTGAAAAGATCCGTCCGGGTTCTGGATAAAATGGTCGTTGCGAAGCACACCGGCTACGGAAACTCCAGTCACCGTGCGGATTTTACTGCCCGCAAGGGATCGGCCCACAATTTCAGCTTCTTCATTCACTTCAACCCAGTTCAGATTGATGGACTCCGCGGCCTTTCTCAGCCGAAAAAGCTGGGCAGCCTTTGGATAATTACGTTCCACATCGGATGTATACCTCTCCCTGCGCATGGAATCCATTACATTTTGGATTTCAACCGCAGGAAGGCAAAAATTAAACAAAGTCTGACGAACCATCTCCAGCCCGGTCTCGAATTCAGGCATGATAATATGATGCACGCCCAGTTCATTTAGCACTTCCAAGTGCTCCGGGTTGCGGGAAAGGGCCACCACAGGAGATTGCGGGGCCAGATGGTGCACCTTCTCCAGCACGGCAGTGGAACCGCGCACAGAAGGAATGGTCAAAAGCACCATGCGCGCATGGGATACACGGGCCGCTTCAAGCACAATTTCCTGTCCGGCATCGCCGTAGATCACAGCACGTCCGGCCTCGGCAGCCTGCTCCACCTTATTGGCGTTAAGCTCAACAACCACATGGGGAATATCAATTTCACGCAGGGATTCAGCAACATATGATCCAAACCGCCCATACCCGAGAATGACCACATGTCCGTCAAGTTCACTTTCGGGAAGGTTAACAGTCTGCAAGGGATCGGCCTTACGGCGACTTTGCAACATGGAATAAAGCGGTCCGGTACAGGAGGCCATGATCGGGGTAATGAGCATGGTCACAATGCCCACGCCCATGAAAAGGGGGAAATGCTCTTTGGGAAAAGAGCCGGACTCAGCCCCCTGTTGCAAGAGCAGAAAAGAAAGCTCGCCCACCTGAAACATGCCCAGCCCCAAGGCCAGCGGAATTACATTGCGGTAGCGAAAGATTCGAGCCATAGCTCCAAAAATGAACCCTTTACCCACAAGAATGGCAAGAGCAAGAATCAGGATGGTCCCGATATGCTCCCAGACGTAAAAAGGATCAATAAGCATACCCACGGAAGCGAAGAAAATAAGGCTGAAAATATCGCGCAGGGGCAGGATATCGCTTAAAGCCTGATAGGCATAACGTGATTCGCTGAGTACCATTCCTGCCACAAAAGCTCCGAAAGCAAACGACAAACCGAGCATATGGGTGGCATAGCCGATCCCAAGCCCGATGGCACTGCACGAGAGCATGAACATTTCCCGTGAATTCCACCCGGCAACAATGCGCATAAACTGCGGAATAACGCGCGACCCGAGTACAAACATGGAAACAAGAAAAAGCACGGTCTTGATCCCGGCCATACCCAGTTCCTGCATGCCGAAGGTATCCGAGCCGAGCTGGGGCATAATAATCAACATGGGCACGATAACAATATCCTGCACCACCAGCATACCGAGCATGACCCGGCTGGACAGGGTTCCTACCAGCCCTTTGCTTTCAAGGGTTTTCAAAACCACCATGGTACTGGAAAGGGCAATAAAAGCCCCGAACCAGATGGAAAGATGCGAATCCCAGCCCATGAGCTGCCCGGTTCCCCAGCCGAATCCCATGGTCAGGATGATCTGCAACGGTGTGCCGATCAGTGCCACATGGCGCACCGGCTTAAGTTCCTTGATGGAAAATTCAATACCGAGGGTGAACAAAAGCAAAGCCACCCCGATTTCGGCCAGCAATTCAATCTCATGCACACCGGAAACGGTTATACCACCGGTATGCGGACCGACCAGCACCCCGGCGACAATATAGCCCAGTAAAAGAGGCTGGCGCAGCATGCGGGCTATAAATCCACCCAGCATACCTGCAACAATAAGGATAACAAGATCAGAAGCGATTCCCAAAACGACTCCCTCCGCTATTCACTAAGGTGCTCAGCACAATGCACACAATAACGGCTCTCAGGCAGGGCCAACAGCCGGGCAATGGGAATATCCTCGCCACACTCCTCGCATTCTCCGAAAAACGGATCATTTTCCAGCCGGTTAAGTGTATCTTCAAGGTTCAGAATCCGTTGCCGTGACTGGGCAATGGATGACTTGTTAATACCCTGATTGAGCATGGTATCAAGCCGGGAAAGCCTGCCGATAGCTGCATCCGGCTTGACCGGATCTACTGTTCCTTCCAGATCTTTTACCTGCTTGGTAAGATTTTTAATTTCAACTTTGATCTTATTTTTAAGTTCTTCTTTTTGTTTATCATTCATACTTTTCTCCATTAAGCTTCCAAGCTTACCTCCGCCCAGTTCAGCTTGCAAGATTAATCGACCAAAAAAAGAAGCCCCCTTTGCATACCCAATTGGTTTGCAAAGGGGGCTTATGTCTATCCTGACTGCTTATTTTTTATCGGGCTGAATATCCTCAATAACAGTATTCAGGCTTGAAGCCATTCCGGCTACTTCCTGAACCGCATTGGCGGACTCGCTCATGACCTGAGAAGTCTCAAGGGAAATCCTGCTGATATCCTCAGTGGCCCTGTTGATTTCCTCACTGGTGGCGGACTGCTGTTCCGCGGCAGTGGCAATGGCCCGGACCTGATCCGAAGCATTGACAACCAGTTTAACAATTTCAGTCAAAGTCTGGCCTGATTCATTAGCAAGATCACTACTGCGTTGCGCGGAATCCGCAGCATCTTCAGTGGCGGAGATATTCTGCCTTGTCATATTCTGAATCTTGGAGATGGCACTGCCGACTTCCCCGGTGGCGGACATGGTATTCTCAGCCAGCTTGCGGACTTCATCAGCAACAACTGCAAATCCGCGCCCGGCTTCCCCGGCCCTTGCAGCTTCAATAGCGGCATTGAGGGCCAGCAGGTTGGTCTGATCGGCAATATCATTAATAACGCCGAGTACGTTTCCGATTTCCTTGGCTTCAACTCCAAGCTGCTCCATGGACTCTTTCAGTTCATCAGCCTGAGAACGCACACCGTCAGCGGATTCAATCATCTGCTGCACCAGTTTCGAGCCGTTTTGCGCTTTGTCACGGGCCGAATCCGCATCTTCGGCTGCAAGCCCGGCATTCTGCGCCACTTCAAGTACGGTAGCATTCATCTCTTCCATGGCAGTGGATGTTTCAGCAACGCGGTCCCGCTGTTCCTGTGCGCCCCGGTTAGACTGCTCAATCTGGGCGGAAAGCTCTTCCGCAGCACTGGAAAGTGATTGCGAAATCTGCTCTGCATCAGCGGCGGCATGGGTAATCCGCTCATTCTGCTTCTCGATTTCAATCCCCTGCTGCCTGATCTCGGTCATATCAACGATTACAGTCAACGCTCCAAGCATAACCCCATCCATATCATGGAACGGAGTGGCTGAAACAAATAGATGCTTCTCATTTCCTTTGTGGGAAGTATAAACTATTTCTTTTTCAAGCTTGCTGTTTTGTTCAATAGCCGCATGTGACATTGTGTCTCTACTGGAATCATTAAAGAAATACTCACCGGCATGAATACCATTAGAGTCAGCAGGGCTTCGACTAATTTCAATCAACTCACACATTTCCTGATTGACCCAGAGAATATTGTTATCAGGATCAACGATTGCGCAGGGAACGGTAAGTCCATTCAGCACACCTTCGGAAAAACCGAGCTTGTTCTTGAGCTCCGCAACCATGGTGTTGATCTTCTCGGCGAGATTTTCAAACTCGTACCTATATTTACCCTTCAACTCAGCCTTGAGATTTCCATTGGCTATTTCAGTTGAAAATTCAAGAATATTATCAACGGGATTCAAGACCAGTTTCCTAAGAATAAAGACCATTATCCCACCAAGCAGCAAAATAACCACGACTCCGCCTTCAAGCAGGACATTTCGCTGGTGGGTTGCCGCCGCAGTCAGATCGTCTTCATAGGCACTGACAACAATAGCCCAGCCTGTTCCGGGCATGGTTTTAAAAACCATATATTTGTCGCGGCCTTCCCATTCATAAGTGGTTCCGCCGTCCTTCTTGGAAAGGACAGTCTTAACAAAATCATATTTTGAAAGATCCTTAAGGTACAGCTTCTTATTCATAGCGTGAGCAATAATGCGTCCCTTATTGTCCAACATAAAGCTGTAGCCGTCTTTCCCCACCCTGAATGGATCAATGAAGTTTCTAGTATAACTTTCCCACTTGGGAAAAACTCCGATACCACCCACAACTTTACCGGAATAATCACGCACGGCATGGGCAATGGCGTAAATCATAATCCCGCCGCCGCTTTTGGAAATTAGGATATTGTCCTGAATGTAGAACTCGGTACCGGAAAGAATTTTTTTAACGTATCCGCGGGAAGAACGATCCGCCCCGCTCATATTCTTGCCCTTGGCATTATAACCGGCAACAACCTTACCGTTTTTATCAAAAAGAAAAGCCGCCCAGTAATCACTGGAGGAGTTTATAAGTGACTTAAGCAGTCCATCGATGGGTCCGGTATTGCCAAGCTCAAGGGCTTCACGGGCAGGTTCACCTTTTGCCATGATCCGTACCACGTCCGAAGTCTGCCCCATGTAAAGCTCAAGGGCTTTTTCCGACTGGTCAACCATGGACTGCATGGCATTCTTCTGCTCCTTAAACACCGCCTGATAAGTACTTCCCGCTACCCACCAGACCGCTATGGAAACAGTTAAGGCAATAAGGACAAAAACAATCACGGCAACAACTGAGTTAATGCTTTTAACCCTCATACGCAGTCTTCCCATTTTTTAATAGTTACTGAACCCACCACCAGCACTTACTAACCCACATTATTCATAACATAAAGACAGTGAATAAGACAATCGGCAGTAAATTATAAATTTGATACAGTTAACTTATCGGACAATGATCAGGATAGTTTACTCGCCAAATTCCAATATTGCCTGATATCGTTTTTTCTGCCACAAGTGGAAAACGCAAAAGCAAATAGCAACCAAAGAGGTAATAAAAATGAGCAACGAACCTGATAAGATCATATATTCCATGGTCCGGGTAAGTAAATTTTACGACAAGAAACCCATTCTTAAAGATATTTCCCTTTCATATTTCTATGGAGCGAAGATCGGCGTGCTGGGATTGAACGGCTCCGGTAAAAGTTCGCTCCTGAAAGTTCTTGCAGGCGTGGATGATAGCTTTGAAGGCGAAACCCACATTTCTCCCGGCTACACCATCGGCTACCTTGAGCAGGAACCGCTGGTTGATGAAACCCGCACTGTTCGTGAAGTGGTTGAAGAAGGCGCAGCAAACGTAGTTGCCCTCGTTAATGAATTCAACGAGATCAACGCCCAGTTTGCAGAGCCTATGGAACCCGAAGAAATGGACGCGCTGCTTGAGCGTCAGGCCAAGGTTCAAGAAGAAATGGACAATTGCGGGGCATGGGATCTCGAATCCCGCCTTGAAATGGCCATGGACGCCCTGCGCTGCCCTCCCGGCGACACCCCTGTTTCCGTTATTTCCGGTGGCGAAAAACGCCGCGTAGCCCTCTGCCGCCTGCTGCTTCAAGAGCCGGACATCCTGCTTCTTGACGAACCCACCAACCACCTTGACGCGGAATCCGTATCATGGCTGGAAAGACACCTCCAGAACTACGCCGGTACCATTATCGCCGTAACCCATGACCGCTACTTCCTCGACAACGTAGCCGGATGGATTCTGGAACTGGACCGCGGCCGGGGCATCCCCTGGAAAGGCAACTACTCTTCCTGGCTGGAACAGAAAGAAAAACGTTTGGCCAATGAAGCCAAGTCCGATGATAAACGACGCAAAACCCTTGCCCGCGAGCTGGAATGGATCCGCATGTCCCCCAAGGGCAGACGTTCCAAAAGCAAAGCCCGTATCAGCGCGTACGAATCTCTTGCCAATCAGCAGAGTGATGAATATTCACGCGAGCTAGAGCTCTACATTCCGCCGGGACCGCGCCTCGGTAAACAGGTTATTGAACTGAAAGGTGTGCGCAAGCAGGCCGGGGACAAGCTGCTTCTTGAAAATACCAGCTTCATAATCCCCGCCGGAGCCATCGTCGGTATTATCGGCCCCAACGGTGCCGGTAAAACCACCATGTTCAAAATGATCAGCGGACAGGAAACTCCCGACGATGGTGAAGTCGTTGTAGGTGAAACCGTACAGGTTACCCACGTTGACCAGCACCGCGATGCACTTGACCCTGAAAAGTCGGTGTATGACGTGATTTCCGGTGGCAATGAATTCGTCAAACTGGGCGACCGCGAAATCAATGCGCGTGCTTACGTAGGCAAATTCAACCTGACCGGGTCTGAGCAGCAGAAAAAATGTAAGGTTCTTTCCGGTGGTGAGCGTAACAGAGTCCATCTCGCGCTCATGCTTCAGGAAGGCGGCAACGTCCTGCTTCTTGACGAACCCACCAACGATCTTGACGTCAATACCATGCGTGCGCTGGAGGAAGGACTCAACAACTTCGGCGGCTGCGTTTTGGTTATTTCGCATGACCGCTGGTTCCTTGACCGCATCGCCACCCACATCCTCGCCTTTGAAGGCGATTCCTCAGCCTTCTGGTACGAAGGTTCATACTCCGAGTACGAGGAAGACCGCAAAAAGAGATTGGGCAAAGACGCCGACCAGCCCCACCGCATCAAATACAGAAAACTCACCAGATAATAAAAAATGGGGAAGAGCGACGCTCTTCCCCATTTTTTTATTCTACATAAGCTTCAGTCGATTGAATCTGCTTCACTACCCTGAATATTGCCGGGCAGACTTTATTTCGCCCGCCATTTTTGGCCCGGTACAATTGTTCATCCGCATCTTGAAGCAAAGCCTTAAAATCATCATGACCCTTCAATTCAGCAACACCGATGCTCACCGAAACAGGCAGGCAAGCATCATCAACATTAAACATTCTTTCCTTGATTCGTAACCGCAACCTCTCGGCGACTTTAATCCCGTCATGCAGACTGGAATGAGGAAGGATTATCACGAATTCCTCACCTCCGAGTCTCCCGAAATAATCAACCTCCCGCAACACATCAGCGCAACGTCTGGCAGTTTTTTTCAGTACAGTATCACCCACACAATGCCCGTGATCGTCATTGACCTTCTTGAAATGATCAATATCCATCATAAGCACTGCCAGTTTACTGTTAAAACGGCGTGCGGACTTGAAAAGGCAGTCCCCGGCCTCAAGAACCTTACGGCGACTGCACACCCCGGTCAGTTCATCAAACTCCACCAGCTTTTTCAGGTCTTCCATGGCCGCATATTCCCGGCGCAATGACCTGCCGAAAGTATAGAGGAAAAAGACTCCGAACATATTGGCAAGGAAAAGGTAAATCAACGAATTCACAAATGTTCCGGAATGAATGGGAACAACTGTAGCCAAAGATAAAAGATAAACAACGGACCCGGAAACAGCAGCAACAAAAGGCGGAAGAATACGGGGTGACAAAAGAATATAGTAGGCGAGAACGATAAAAACTGCGGTAGGCACACTAAGTGAACCGATGTCTGAAGACTTTACGACCAACTCCAGCGACTCCGCCCCCAAAACAGAAAACATGCACAAAGACATGAGCATGTACTGCATCCTGAGCCTGACTTTATCAACCAGAAGCAGAAAAAAAGCCAAACAACCAAGCAGGCACGCGCAGATTCTTCCCAGTAAAACAGTATGGAATTCGGACCCAAGACCAAGGTCAACATAATCACTGTATCCACCTGCAAAGTATGTAATAACAGTGACAAAATAAAGAAAAAGAAGCCTGAACCTGACTGAAGGCCATTTTTCTTTTTGAAACGACTCTTCAAGGGCAGATTTTTTAAATCCACCCATAAAATTTAATTTACCCACAGCCCCCCCCGAGCTAAAAACGAGGGCAAGATGTAACTGTGGGATTTTTATAAGTCAAGTCTGAGCATGCTTATGAAAATAAAAACATGCTTCAGGCAAACTAAAACAATATCGCAAGAATCACGACACCATATACTGTTCTGAAAAACTAATGATCAATACTTTAAACTGGCAAGTAATCCATTTTTTATAAAAAAAGAAATCTTTATCTCACCATTCTGTGCATCGTAAATACACGAAGACCACTCTTCAAAGATATCATTTCCTTGAATTTCATAGCTGACATTGCTCCACTGATAACGTGATACAGACTTCATTTTATTAAAATATTTACCAAGCGAAGAATCACAGCCGTTCGGAAGCCCGGAGCAGGCCCGCCACAAGCAAAGGCTTCCGGCCAGAATTTTCCAATCAAGCCCAGATGGAAGGTCTGCAACCTGAGAGGCTGCCTGCATGGGAATATGGACTTTTCCGGCTTCTGAAAAAACGTGGTTTATTTCCGGCAGACCTTCTCGCTCAAGCCGCACATCCCCCAGCTTGAACGGTGAGACATGCCCGAAATAAACAGCCCGAAAAAAACCTCCCGCAAGCTCAAAACAAAGCTCCAGTCTGGGAATCTGCCCCCGCTGCTGCAAAAGGTCCATCCCTTTAAAGGTAAGCGGACCAAAATCGGACGGAATTACCATGCCCGAAATATCATGCTGCGGCCCGAGCAGCAAAGACAAAAGATAAAGCGATGGTTTCTCAAAACAATCGGTGGAAATTTCATCAACGGACATCAGGACCTCTTTAATCGTGTTTCTTACAAGAACCTGTAATACCTATCTGTTTCAATCCACTGTTCAAAATCCGGGCAAAAAAACGGCCCTGTTCATCTTTACGAAATGCAACAAACAGCTCGTTCACACCAAAAGCCCTCGGTCCTATCTGAACAGTATCGCTGTTCTTTTTAACTTCAGGATCAGTCACAGCAAGGTAGCTGTAAACCACAGGGTCCACCACTGCACAATCAATTCTGCCCTTCATCACCTTCATTATGTTGCTTTTATCAGAAGGAGCAAAATCAGCTTTTATGGTTCCGTTGGCAACAGCCTCATCCAACTGCGGGGTATTCACATACCCGGCCACAAAGCCCACCCGGAGTCCGGCGAGGTCGTCAACGGTGCCCCAGCTTACAGGACTCTTCCTGCGCTCCAGAAGACTTACCGGACTACAACCGTAACTCTTTGAAAAAACATACTTCTCAGCCCTTTCACTGGAATAGTATTCTGGAAAATAACCTACAACCTGAAAATCGGTCTCTACCATACGCATTGACCTTTTCCATGGAAGGAAAAGAATTTTCAATTCATACCCCATGGCTGCGAAAGCCCTGCGTACAATGTCAGCACTGGTCCCTTTGCCGGGAAGATGCTTGCCCACATAAGGAGGCCACTCAAGAGAACTGAGATAAACAACTTTATCAGCACGGGCACTTCCGGCACTAAGCCCCAGCACGAGCAGTGTTATGGCGATGAAGGTTTTAATGTGACCGGTAAACATAGCAGAACTCCAATTATGATTCACATAAACATGTACCTTTTCAGCTAGTTGAGCAAGTGCAAAAACATAAAAAAGAAGTGCGCCACATGGTGACGCACTTCAATCAAACCACAACCGGATATTTATGTGAACAGGAGGAGATTTCCAGTCGCTTTCCGCCTCACGAAAGAACTTCTGCAACAGTTCACTGTTTACGCCGGAGACAATACATCCGGCTCATCAACAGCAGACCATGCGCTCCAAGAACTACAGACAGAGTGGACAACCTGATATGTACAGTTGCCGATCCTGCGGACACGGCAACCGCTTTCCCGTCAAATCGGAAAACAGGGCTGCGACCATACGGGCCTCCAAGGAAAACCCAGCTATCTCCTCCCGGTAACTCATCAAAGAAGATGTCTTAACTATAGAATAAGCATTCTTCCCGGTTTGTCAGCCTCACATACGTTCAAAATCATCCCCCCGGCTCCAATGCCGCGACAGCGGGACTTTCTCTATGCACAACAGCTGAGAATCTCGATCCATCATTAGGAACAGTAAAAAATTGCATTGTTTCCTGCAACTTGACGGCCTGAGCAGACAATTCCTCGGAAGTGGAAGACAGTTCTTCAGCAAAAGCTGCATTTCGCTGGATAACCTCATCAAGCTGGGTGATTGCCTTTGAAATCTGCTGCCCGCCTTCAAACTGCTCACGGCTTGCCGCAGCAACTTCGGCTACAAGCTCTTCGTTACGGTTGATGTCTTTAATCATTCCGCCAAGCACGCTTTTAGCCCTTTCAGCAACCTGAAGACTTGATCCGGTCAATTCTCTGATCTCTCCGGCTGCAACCCCGCTCCTTTCAGCAAGCTTACGAACCTCGGATGCAACAACAGCAAAACCTTTACCGTGTTCTCCGGCTCTTGCGGCCTCGATGGCGGCATTAAGTGCCAGAAGATTGGTCTGGCGGGCGATCTCTTCAATGATAGATGTTTTTTCAGCAATATTATGCATGGCATCCACAGTCTGGGCCACTGCCTCCCCGCCGTTTTCAGCCTCACGGGCAGTCTTCACCGCGATCTCGCGAGTTTCCTCAGCAAGCTCGGTGTTCTTGGAAATATTTCCAGTCATCTGAGAGATGGAAGCTGACACTTCCTCCACAGAAGCGGCCTGTTCAGTCGCCCCCGCAGAAAGATGCTGGGCTGAAGCGGAAACCTCTTCACTGCCTGCGGCCACCTGCTCAGCTGCGGACTTCACGCCGATGACAACCCCGCGCAAGGATGAAATCATACTTCCCAAAGAGCGCATCAAGCTTCCTATTTCATTGGCAGAGTCACTGGAAACAGTATCAGTAAGATCACCGGAAGCCATCTGCCCGGCCACCCTCATTCCGCCGCTAACAGGGGAGATTACCAGCCTGCGCACTGAAAAATAAACAATGCCGCAAACCACCAGAACAATTAGGACACCTACAATTATCAGCACATTACGCTGCATAACCGCAGCCGATGCCAAGTCACTTTCATAAGCGGTAAGCATCACCAGCCAGCCGGTTTTAGGATCGGTCTTGTAAATCATGGCCTTACTGCGACCCTGCCAGTCGTAAAATTCTTTCCCATTGTCAGCGGCAAGTGCCCTTTTCATAAAATCATATTTGCTTAAATCTTTTAAAATCAATTTTTCCGCAGGGTGGTAAAGGACCAATCCTTTGGCATCAGTTACAACTCCGTACCCTTCCGTACCAACCACAACTGGCCGCACAAAACGGTCGGCAAATTTCATCCAGTCACCGAAAACAGCTATTCCACCCAAGACGTTACCCTGAGCATCCTTGACCGCAGAACTGGCACCGAAAAGCAGGCTTTTATCAGTCTTGGACCTGAAAACCGATTCAGTGATGTAGGTCTCTTTACCTTTTAAAACAGCTTTAACGTAATCGCGGGAACTGATGTCCAGCCCATCCAGAACTCCGCCCTGACTGGTTTGTCCGGAAAGAATCTTCCCATGACGGTCAAAAACCAGCACGGCCCAGATAACTTCGTTATTGCGCATGGTTTCTTCAAATAATTTCTTGGCGGAGGAACTATCTTTATCAAAAATTTCCCGAATACCCTCCTGACCTGACAAATTTTTTACCACCGCGACAGTGTCGGTAATAAAAAGGTCGAGGGAAGAAGTAATGATTGCAGCCTGACTAGCGGCAGATTCCATGGAATTGTCGAGAACCATTTTATATGAGGAACTCTGAACGTAAAAAACAAGCCCGCCTATTCCAGCCAAAATAGGTATGATAATCGGCAACAGGATTACTCTCAGTAAACTTTTGGATATCCAATTCATGTTAAATCTCCCTATTTGAATTTGCAAAATAACATGACCACTCACAATTACTTTAAAAATAACGAATGCAACTTTAACTCAACAATAAGTCTTCGTCCAACACAAAAACAAACAGCCCTGTATCTATTATCATTCTCCCGCTAACCAACGACAAAAAAAGCCCACAAGCTTGAATGCTTGTGGGCTAAAAAAGTTCTTAAAACAAAATCTACGAATCAACCATCATTTCTGCGCACTCCATGGCAGCTTTGAAGCTGTCCAGTGAAGCTTTCCCGGTTCCGGTTATGTCGTATCCGGTTCCATGGTCCGGGGAAGTTCGAGGAAAAGGCAGACCAAGAGTAATGTTCACCGCCTCGCTGAAATGGAGCAGCTTAAGCGGTGCCAACCCCTGATCATGATACATAGCCAGCACGGCACTGTAATCACCCTGCGCTGCGAAATAAAAAACAGTATCACCGGGAAACGGCCCTTCAACATCAAAACCTTTGTCCCGTGCTTCAGCAATAGCGGGTTCTATGACTTTAATCTCTTCATCTCCAATACGCCCGGATTCCCCGGCATGTGGATTTAACCCGCAAACCGCAATGGGCTTACTAAGTCCCAGAGACTTTACCAGACCGTCAGTAAGCTCAATACAACGCAAAATCCGCTCTTTGGTAACCAGCCCCTGAATATCCACAAAACGGGGATGGGTGGTCACCAGACTGACCTTGAGCTTCGGTCCGCCCAGATGCATGCAGACATTTTCCCGACCTACTCCTGAACGGGTAGCCAGAAATTCCGTATGGCCCGGAAAATCAAACCCGGCCAATTGCAGCATGGCCTTATTCAAAGGACAGGTAACCAAACCTGCAAGCACCTTCCTGTTCAGCAAATCCATGGCTGTTTCCATGGCTTCCCCGGCACAGCGCCCACCTTCAGGGTCCGCAACACCGACCTGCAATTCAAAATCATCCAACACTTTCGGGCAGTACAAATAATTTCCCGGCTCCGCGTCCACAATCTTTTCAGGATCATCAAGTACGGTATAAAATTTTTCATGCCCCAGTTTTTCCAAATGATACACCAACCCATTCTCCGGCCCGATCATCAAATAAGCACGGTCCGCTTTGCGCTCTGCCAGCAACCGGCAAGCCAGCTCAGGTCCCAAGCCATTAGGGTCACCAAGAGTAATACATATATTTTTCATAAGATCTCCTTAAAAGATGCCTCCGGCGGCTGGTTCCCCAGACCCCATCCCTTCAAAACTTTTTAATTTGCTTCGCATATGCCTCACAGTCCGACTTTCAAAAAAAAAGACCGCAATATCTTTGAATATACTGCGGCCTTGATTTTTATAACTATTCACTCGCGAAGCGGCGAAGCCTCGATAAAAAGTTTTGGGATTCTTAAACCCTTTTCCCAAAAGGGTTTAATGCCCCCGGCAGGGCCGCCGGAGGCATTCTTCTACGCCTGCTCGGGGCGAAGTGCAATAGCGGCCAGCGGCGGCAGGGTCAATTCCAGATAATAGGGAAACGCGCCCAGATCCCCGGCTTTGCGGGCATTGACCTTACCTACATTGCCCATATTTGAACCGCCATAAAGCTCAGAATCAGAATTAAAAATTTCTTCCCATTTTCCATCTTGCGGACAACCGAGACAATATCCGCTGCGAACAACCGGGGTAAAGTTGAATACCCAAAGTACCGGACTCTCCCCTTCACTCTTACGCAGAAAACTTATGGTAGAAGATTTATAGTCATTAAAATCAACCCACTCGAAACCGGACCAATCGGTATCATGTTTGTACATAGCCGGGTTCTCATGCATAACCCGGTTAAGATCGATTACCGTGTTGCGCAAACCCTGATGGGAAGGAAAGCCGAGCAAAGTCCAATCCAATTCCTGACGGCAATTCCACTCATTCCACTGCCCGAACTCACAACCCATAAAAAGCAAATTCTTGCCCGGATGCGCCCATTGATAAGAAAAAAGCAACCGCAGATTAGCCATCTGCTGCCACATGTCACCGGGCATTTTGGAAAGCAACGCGCCTTTTCCATGCACCACTTCATCATGAGAAAGGGGCAGGAAAAAATTCTCACTGAAAGCATAAACCATGGAGAAGGTCAGCTTATTGTGGTGAAACGAACGATGAATGGGACTCTTTTCTATATAATCAAGAGTGTCGTTCATCCAGCCCATGTTCCACTTAAAGGTAAAACCAAGCCCACCGGTGTAAACCGGGCGGGACACGCCGGGCCACGAAGTGGACTCCTCAGCAATCATCATGGCACCGGGGAATTGTTCATGAACAACAGTGTTGAGCTTCTTGAGCAGCTCAATAGCCTCGATATTCTCGTTGCTGCCATGCTCGTTGGGAATCCACTCCCCTTCACGACGCGAATAATCGAGATACAGCATAGAAGCCACCGCATCTATGCGCAGCCCGTCAATATGAAATTCCTTGAGCCAGTAAAGGGCATTAGCCAGCAGAAAGTTGCAGACCTCGTGCCGCCCGAAATTGAAAATATAAGTTCCCCAGTCCGGATGCTCTCCTTTGCGGGCATCGGCATGCTCGTAGAGAGCAGTGCCGTCAAAACGGCCCAGCCCCCAATCATCCTTGGGAAAATGCCCCGGAACCCAATCGAGGATGACCCCCAGTCCGGCCTGATGGCACTGATCTATGAAATAGCGAAGATCATCGGGACTGCCGTGCCGTGAAGTTGGCGAATAATAATGGGTAGTCTGATAGCCCCAGGATTCATCAAGGGGATGCTCGGCAATGGGCATCAACTCGATGTGGGTGAACCCCATATCCTTGGCGTAAGGAATCAGTTCTTCCACAAGCTGACGGTAGGTCCGGTAATCCCAGCCTTCCCTGCGCCATGAACCAAGATGAACTTCATAAACGGAAACAGGTTTATCCAGCGGCAATCCGGCTTTGCGACGCTCAGCCATCCACTCTTCATCCTGCCATTCGTAATTATCAAGGCCCCATGTGACCGCCGCATGCCCGGGACGCATCTCGGTGCGAAAAGCAAGAGGATCGGTTTTGGTGACTTCATGTCCGTCACTCTGGACTACATGGTATTTGTACATCTGTCCGGGCTTCACGCCGGGAATAAAACCAGCCCAGATACCGGAGACACCCACGGGCATGAGCGTGTTGCCCCGGTTATCCCAGCCGTTAAAATCCCCGGTAACAAAAACTTCACGGGCATTGGGTGCCCAAACGGCAAAACGGTAGCCTTCCTGACCTTCTTGAAGATCAAAATGCGCTCCGAGAATCCGATATAAATCCCAATGTTCACCTTTGCCGAACAGGAAAAGATCAAAAGGGGCAATGTAAACAGGTAAAGTTTCTGGCATCAGGGCTTAATCCTCTGGCTTGCTGGAATTTTCCATAAATTCAACAGCCGGTATAAATTTTTGAATCCAACGGGGTGCAGCCCTACAATCTGGAACCAAGCTCACGGTACAATTTTATATACTCAGCAGCCGAGCGGTCCCACGTGAATTCTTTAAGCATGGCCCGCTTAACCATCTTCTCCCACTCTTCACGGTCATGCCACGCATCCACAGCCTGAATAACTGCGTCATAAAATAAATCCGCATCTGTTTTTTCAAAGGTAAAACCTGTGGCATCCGCTGCCGGGTAGGGGGTAATTGTATCGCGCAGACCGCCCACAGCAGTAGCAACCGGGGGTGTGCCGAACCGCAAGGCATAAATCTGGGTCAGCCCGCATGGTTCATAGCGCGAAGGCATGAGAAAAATATCCGACCCGGCCTGAATTCCGTGAGCCAGATCTTCGGTGTAGCCCACTTGAACACAGAATCGTCCGGGATACTCCTCCATAAACTCCAGCAAACGCGCTTCGTAACCGAGATCTCCCTCACCGAGCACAATCACACCAACATCTTTCTTCATCAGCCTCGGCAGGATGTCAATGAGCAGGTCGATACCCTTCTGGTTCCGCAAGCGGCCGATAAAACCGAGCACCGGTTTATCCTCCAACTGATCGGACATATAAAAATCACGCAGCATGCTGCGCTTACATTCCTGTTTGCCGCTGATATCCTCGGCACTGTAACAGCAGGGCAGAAACTTATCATTGCAGGGGTCCCAGATAGAATAATCCGCCCCGTTAAGGATGCCGTAAAGTTTATGAGTCTGACTGTTCAAAAATCCTTCCAGACCGCAACCGAATTCAGGCCCCAGAATCTCTTCAGCATAAGAGGGACTGACTGTGGTAACCGCGTCACTATAGGCAATGCTGGCCTTGAGCATATTCAAATCACCATAAAACTCAGCCCCATGCATGGACCATGCTTCAGCGGGCAGACCGGACTCATGAAAAAGTCTCTCTGAAAAACGGCCCTGAAAAGCAAGGTTATGAATGGTCGTCACTGTTTTGGTTTTCTTCCAGAAGGAATCCGTTTCCCGCTCAAAATGAAGGTAAGGCGGCACCAGCGCGGACTGCCAATCATGAGAATGAATCACCGCCGGGGGCGAAGGAAGCATACGCGCCCACTTAAGTACGGCCTTGCAGAAAAAAATGAACCGCTCACAATTATCGAAATAATCGCCATAATGGGTATTGTAGTAATGACGGCGATCAAAAAATTCACCACGGGACACAAAATAAACGGAAATCCCATCATAATCGGTCTGATAGATTTCCGCTGTGGTGGACGGCCATGGATAGCCGACATGCAGGTCGGAATAGACCAGCCGCAGCTTATGTCCGTCAAGATTCATACGTCCGTAGAACGGAGTAATGACTGCTGTCCTGACTCCCTTGGCGTGGATAGCCGGAGGCAGAGCCCCCATAACATCACCCAGCCCCCCGGTCTTGGAAAAGGGATACATTTCAGATGTAACATAAAGAACGTCGTGCACTGCTCAAACTCCCCCCAATTTTCAGCTTGTTATTCTTTACTGCCCACGGCAGCATGATCCTGCAAGCGGATCAATTTTGAAGAAAAATCGCTAAGAATGTCCCTATGATCGAAAACAAGATCAGGCAGACTGTCCAATTTGAAAAAACACGCCCTTCCGGCATCATCCCCGGCCTGCAAAGCGGAAACATCGCTGGTCACCGCGCTGTAGGTAACGCTGATGGTATGCTGGCGGTCATCTCGGCAGGGCATGGAATAAACCCCGACTAATCCGGTCAGAACCACCTCAAGCCCGGTTTCCTCTTTTGCCTCACGCACGGCAGCATGCTCAAGGGTTTCCCCGTAATCGACAAAACCTCCGGGCAAAGCCCAGCCCAAAGGAGTATTGTTGCGCTCAATAAGCACAACTCCAAGGGTAGGGTCGTAAATTACAACATCAACAGTGGGAACAGGATTGCGGTAATGAACAACATCTTTTCCGCAATGGGGACACGGTTTTGATCCGAGCATGAAAAACAGCCTTTCTTTGATCTACTGCAAATATATTAACTTTTACACATAGGTTACAACTGACAATCAGTTCCTATAAATAACGCGAATGGAATTTCATTACAAGGGAATCTGCATTTTTTTCTAAAAGTCCACCTTTGTAACACAGTCCGCTTGAGTTCAAAATATTTAACCACCCTGCGCCCGGTCCCTTCGTTCAGACAATCCCCCTTCTATCAAGCTGTTTACCCGGTTCTGCGGCCCCCTTAACACTGGAGCAAAATTATATTTTATCCCGTAACAATGAAAAAGGCCCCGTCGGTCATTTCCGACGGGGCCCGTTTCAGCATTTTTTTCAGCAAAAGTCTGAAGGTAATCTCTATCTAGCAACCGCTGTGCCAAAATCAAAAACGACCAAAAAACACAGCCAAACGCCTATAATTACTAACTTTAATAAACACAAACAGATCATCTCAAAAACAGCAATTCAGTACAATATTTTTTACCTGACAAACAAATACCGGATGAAACAGGCATCGGGGGTAAAATATTTTTTACCGGATTTGCGGCCCAGCAAGAACATATTTTTTATCCAGCATGCTCCGCTATAAATTCCCCCACTTCATAAACTCAGTACGTATAATTTTCCCTCCACAATGAAAAAGGCCCCGTCGGTCATTTCCGACGGGGCCCGTTTCAGCATTTTTTTCAGCAAAAGTCTGAAGGTAATCTCTATCTAGCAACCGCTGTGCCAAAGTTAAAAACAACCAGAAAAACACACTTAAGCATAAGTAATTACTGACTTTAAGAAACATAAACAGTCCATCTTAAAAACAGCAATTCAGTACAATATTTTTTACCTGACAAACAAATACCGGATGAAACAGGCATCGGGGGTAAAATATTTTTTACCGGATTTGCGGCCCAGCAAGAACATATTTTTTTATCCAGCATGCTCCGCTACAAATCCTCCCACTTCATAAACTCAGTACGTATGATTTTCCCTCCACAATGAAAAAGGCCCCGTCGGTCATTTCCGACGGGGCCCGTTTCAGCATTTTTTTCAGCAAAAGTCTGAAGGTAATCTCTATCTAGCAACCGCTGTGCCAAAGTCAAAAACAACCATAAAAACACACTTAAGCATAAGTAATTACTGACTTTAAGAAACATAAACAGTCCATCTTAAAAACAGCAATTCAGTACAATATTTTTTACCTGACAAACAAATACCGGATGAAACAGGCATCGGGGGTAAAATATTTTTTACCGCACAAATAAAAAAGACCTGTCCTTAATACTAAAGACAGGTCCGAAAAATCTATTTCAAAAAGAATATTAATCCGCAATCACAAATCCGGCACGAATCAACTGCTCGCGAGTAACCACTCCATCACGGTAGACCTTCACCCGGTTACCTTCAAGCGGTTCCACAACAGTTGAAGGTTCGCCTCCTTTGGGGCCGGGATCTGGATTATAGACGCCTTCCACCATTATGGTCAGCTCTTCATCCAGCTCTGCGGCAATGCCGGTTCCCGGTTTGCCGCTCATGTTGGCACTGGTGGCTACAAGCGGAGTGTGGGCTTTAAGGCACAGCTCAGCAGCACACGCATGCTCGGTCCAACGTACGGAAGTATAGCCCCTTGAATCCTTAACAGCGGAAGGAAGCTCCTCCCGCGCTTTAACCAGAATGGAAAGAGGTCCGGGCCAGAACTTGTTGGTAAGCTTGAGCAGTTCAGGGGAAACAGATTCAGTAACAAGGTCAAGCTGGTCAATACTACCGATAATAAGCGGTAAAGGCTTGGACACCGGACGCCCTTTGATACGGGCAACACGATTCGCAGCCCTTTCGTCCATGGCATCCGCACCAATGGCAAAAAGGGTTTCTGTGGGATAAACTAAAACCCCGCCAGTCCTTATTATATTTACAGCTTCCTGTTCACTCATACCTGTTTAACTCCAAAAACACATTACGGCATACGGAGCGACTATTAATACCAGCTTTATGCCTTATGTCCAGCATCTTTTACTATGTCAGAAATATCATTATTAACTAACTACAATAAACACTACAGAAGCAGCATGACTTTAGCACCCATTTATCATATTAAAAGACACAGCTCGCACGTGAACAAATGGAGATGACAAATGGTTGCTGCCACACACAATTTTGGAACTGAAAAAGTAGAGACCTTTCTTACAGCAGTTAAAGACACCGTCCCTCTCTGGGTTATGGGAACTGAAGAATTTTCCCACCAGAACGGACTTATAAATGTTTTTCAACATCTTTCATCTGCTAATCAACAGTTTGAGGAAGCCAGCTCCGGGCTGGCCCTGCTGGCGTGGCAGCAAAATCCTCTTGACCGGGCTGCGGCTATACGCTGTATGAGCTTGAACGATTCTTCGTGCCCGCCGGCACTGATCAGCATTTTGCAAACCCTGATAAATTCCCCGGCATCGGACATCCCACTTCAGGATCTGGACAATCTGCTTCAGGCCGGAGACCAAGCCCTCATTATCCGCCATCTCTTCCCCCTGCTGCGGGGGCCGGACGGTCTGAGTTGGCTGACCCATGCATGGGATACCCTGCTACGCATGGGCAATGCAGAGTTGCCCCGTACCGCCCTTGATCTGGTTAATTGGAATGACAATTTAATCCAACTTAAACAGAGACTTAAAACACAGTACAACTTTTTATACGGCTCACCAGAAGAAACCTTTAAAGACCTTGAAGGTCTGGACCATAACATCTGGTCATTGTGGCAGAATTACATGCGTAGTGAACTGCTGCTCCGCTCCGGGCAGACAGAAGAAGGCACGGATCTACTGGCTGGACTCTGGAAAAATAACATTTGGAACCTGAACTGGGGCCAGAAGCTTCACGGATTGCTCAATCCCATTGAAACATCTAATGCCCTCAACCGTTCAGATGAAGTCGCCATTCTGCTCTATTCTTGGAACAACGGGCAGTTGATCGAGAACACGCTTAAAAATGTTGCGGCATCAAATATCGGCAATGCGCGGATATTCGCCCTGAACAACGGTTCTGATGACAGCACCGGACAGGTTATAAATGAAGCGCAATATCTTTTTAAAAAAGGACATTATAAACCTATCCACCTGCAAGTGAATGTAGGAGCCCCGGCGGCCCGCAACTGGCTGCTTGCCGAACCGGAAGTGCGCAAAGCCAAATGGGCTGTATTTCTGGATGATGATGTGGAACTGGAACCGAACTGGCTGGAAGAACTGCTGGCGACAGCACAGGCGTATAACAATCCCGGAGCTGTGGGATGCAGAATAACCTCCACAGGGACACCCCGCTCATTGCAATCTGCGGATTACCACCTTTTCCCTCCGGGAAACGGCACTTCGCAAATTGAAGGACTGACCGAACATCTCATGGTCTTTGACAGCTGCCGCAACGGCTTTGACTACGGACAATTTTCCTACACCCGCCCGGCAATGCACGTTTCCGGCTGCTGCCACATGCTGAATATGGAGGCGATCCACCAATGCGGTGATTTTGACGTGCGTTTCAACCCCACCCAGTTCGATGACCTTGAACGGGATCTTCGCGCAACCCTTGGCGGATATGAGCATGTTTACGCCGGACAATTACGCATCGGGCACATCCAGCACTCAAGCCTTGCCAAAGCGAGTAATGTACGCTCCATGGCTCAGGTTTTCGGTAACAAGATAAAATTGGAAAGCAAATACAGCGAGCACGACCTAAGCGTCCTTTTCGGAAAAGACATGGCCATGCTCTGGCAGGATGTAGACCGCAAATGGAAAAAGCTTGCAGAGGTCCTATCCCCAGATAGCTGAGAAAGTGCCAGATGTAAGGCGCAAAAAAAGGACCGGAGCGAAACGTATACAAACATACGTGAGCTTCGGGATTTTTTGCGCGCCCTCAAGGGTAAGGTCTTGTAAGCTCGGGAACTCGCTAACAATTCACTTTACGCAGCAGATGGTGCTTTATCGGCTATCTGGCGAGCCATTCAGCGGTAAGCTTTTCCATCTCTTCGGGAGAAAAAGACGGATTGTCGTACATTCCTTTTGCGAATCGCTGAGAAAATCCGTGATACAGGATCAAAGCTGCGGCAACGGAAACGTTGAAGCTCTGGATCATGCCCTGCATGGGGATGTACACTTCATCGGGAACCAATTCTGCCAGTTCCGGCGCGGTTCCGCTGTGTTCATTGCTCAAAATAACCGCTGAAGGGGTGCTGAAATCAAAATCCATAAGCGGCTTTGCAGTCTCGGAAAAACCGGTTCTAACAACCTGATATCCCTGCTCACGCAGCCCTCCGACCATCTTTACCGGATCGGTATGTTTGGTACGCTCAACCCACTTCTTACCTGAAGCTGAAGATTTTTTTGCAAGTTCAGGCCATTGTGATACAGTATAATACAAATGTATGCCGTAGATGCCGAAAGCATCGCAGCTTCTAAGGATGGCCGAAACATTGTGGGGGTCCCAGACATTATCCACAATCAGGGTAAAATCTTTCTGGCGTTTGGCCAGAACTTCCCGGACTCTTGCTTCTCTTTGGGGTGTTCTCTGTCTTTCCATGGCGTACTGGGTACCCAACCTTTTGCAAGTTTGCAAGGGGCGGGACCAAAACAGCTTACAACGCAGCATAAAGCAGATTATTTAGAACGACATTAGATTGATTTAAAAAAGATGATATGTAATGATTTCAGAGGATATATATTTTCACGGAGGCTTTAATGCGTGCGCTGATAGCAGAGGATGAGTTTGTAGGAAGAAAGCTGCTTTCAACCTTTCTGGCTCCACTTTTCGTGATTGATGTCGCGGTAAACGGAAGAGAAGCGGTTGAGGCATACAAACTGGCTTTTGATGAAGGTGATCCATACAGCTTAATTCTTATGGACATCATGATGCCAGAACAGGATGGACTATCCGCCCTTGAAGAGATCAGAAACTATGAAAAAGAAAAAGGAATGATCAACCACTGTAAGGTGGTCATGACCACAGCACTTGACGATCCAAAAACAGTCATCCGGTCTTTCCATGATGTTGAAGCCTCAGCATTCATCGTCAAACCGGTAAACAGGGACAAACTTTACGAAGAGCTCGAAAAAATCGGGCTCATGAACAAATAATCTTTCCGGCTGATGGAGCATCTGCAAAATGAGTGAAGACGATTCCCTTGTTGAAGAATTTTTCTCCGAAGTAAACGACAAGTACTACCCGCAGGTACTTGAAGGAATCGACCTCCTTGATGAACAACGCATTGAGGAAGGCATTGAGGTACTCTCGCGCCCGCTGCACACCATTAAAGGGGTTACCGGATTCATGTCCGGGTTTGAGCCGGCTTCCACCTTTACCCACAAAGTGGAAGATTTTTTGAAAAAAATGCAAGCCGGAGAGGTTGAGGCAGACCTTATGCAGATTGCTCTGGCGATTGAGTCCGTCAACACGATCTTCATGCTTATCGAACAGCTTCGGGAATCCGGCAGTTTTGATCAAGAACTCACTGACGACATTGAGGCCAGGCTCTGCGGGGAAGGGCAAAAAACCGGAACCGCGGATGAATCCGGTATAAATCCCATCGAAGTTGAAACACTACCTGATGCACAGATATTTAACATTAAAGTCAACAGGCTCTACAGTTCCGAACAGCTAAAGCAGGTGGAAGAAAACCTGCAATCTGTAAACGGAACAAACAAACTCCTTTTTGATTTCGGAATCACTTTGTCCGCAGGATCTGCGTTTTTTGAACTGATCGCTTCCTATTCCGATAATTTCGAAATAGGCATCACCGGCATGAACAGCCACTGTACAAGCACTTTTTTTTCATGGGGCTTCCAACGCTATCTGACTGTTTTTGACAGCAGGGAAAGCTTTCTGAACAACAGCGGAGTTTGAGGATAATGAAGGACAGTATTTCCAGTTGCATAAGCCAGATTCAAGAATCAATCATCGGCCTTGAGCACGGAGCCGGTGATATTAATGATATTTTGAACGCACTGGGACTTGATAACGCCCAGATGAGGTCGGCCCAGATCATCGCCCTCATGGATATGCTGGCTGACGGCATTACCCCCATAACCCCGGACCTTATCACCTCCCTGCTTGATATTGCCGAAGCTCAAAAAAAATTCTTCTATTGCATCGGGGGACTGCTTGATCAAGGTGGGGCTCCGGTTGATTCAAGAAAAGAAGACGCTTCCGCATGCGGCATAAAAGACCAAGAGATAATTGCCACAGCACCCGATAAATATGAACAGGAAATGATGGCCGAGATGATGGCCATGACTGGGGAAACTCCCGACGAAGAAGAGGGCTGGGAAAAAGTGGATGCACAGCCTGAAACTCCGCCAGTTACAACAGAAGAAAAACAACAGAAACAGACAGACAAATCCGCAGACAAAATTGAATCTGAACCGGTTGCCGCAGCCGCAAAACAAATTCCAGATGAAGAAAAGAGCACAAAAGTCCAACCTGCTCCCGCTAAAAAAAAGGATGCGCAGGCTATCTCATCCATTCGCGTTTCCACCCAGCAGCTTGATTCCCTCATCGAATTGGTGGGTAAGCTGATGGTCACCTATGCGGTCATCGCCCAAACCAAGGCGGACAATATTTCCAAAATTTCATCCAGCCTTTCCGAGTTGGATAAAGTCATCCGCAACCTGCAATCGGAAGTGGATGAAATCAGGATGGTTCCGCTAAAGCAGATTTTCATGCCCATGCACAGGCTGGTTAAATCAACCTCCCAGAAGCTTAATAAACGCATCAAGTTCACCATCACCGGAGAAGAACTGGCACTGGATAAAACCATTGTGGAGTGTCTTAACGAACCGCTGGTCCACCTGCTGCGCAACGCTCTTGACCACGGAGTTGAAACCACCGAAGACCGCCAGATGTGCGGCAAAGACGAAGTCGGCAAAGTTGACCTGAAAGCCTACCGTCAGGGCGAATTCGCCTACATAGAAATTATCGACGACGGCAAGGGACTTGATGCCGATATCCTGCTCAACAAAGCCCTTGAACGGGGTCTCGCCGATCCGGAAAAAGAATACACCAAAGAAGAAATTTACGAATTCATCCTGCAATCCGGCTTTTCAACAGCCAGTGCAGTCACTGATATTTCCGGACGCGGAGTAGGTATGGACGCAGTTGTTGCCGCCATCCAAAATACACTTGACGGAAAAGTATCCATTACCAGTGAACTGGGCAAAGGCTCGACTTTCACCATCAGCATCCCTTTGAGCCGCTCGGTAAACGAAGGAATTGTGGATGCCCTGATCACCTCTGTCGGCCCGGAAACCTTCATCTTCCCCAGCCGGGAAGTACTTGAAGTGTACGAACCGGTGGAAAAAGAATTCACAGACCTTCCCGATGGCCGGGAAACCGTATCAGTTCGCGGCAAAGTCCACTCCCTGATCCGTATGCACAAAGTCTTTGACCTCCCGGACCCCACAGCCGAAGTTATTCCCAAAGTCATCATGGTGAAATTGGGCGAGACGGTTGTCGCCATTCTCGTTGACGAAGTCCTGCGCCAGCAGAAAGCAGTGGTCACCGGATTTACCCTGCCGGTAAATTCCATCTATAAACTTCCCATCCTCGGCTTCGGAATGATGGGCGAACACGACGCCCTTGTGGTGGATACGGAAACGTTGATTGCCGCACACATGGAAGGGGAAGCCTAAAAAAATTCAGTATCATCGCGCAATTTCACCCTGTAGGAAAAACTTTTCTCTATGGGCTTTGTCTGCTATGCATGCGTGTTCACGAAACAGACAATTAACAGCGCAGGAAATACCAGATGAAAAAAGCCATCCTTTTTGCAGCACATGGATCAAAAAACAGGGCCGCAAGTTCGGCACTGGGCAATATTTTGAAGATGGCAAAAGAAGCTCACCCGGACATCCCGGTCTATAGTGCCTTTACTTCCGGACACGTACTCAAAAAACTACGTGAACAAGGCCAAAAGCTGCCCTCCGTGAAACAAAATCTTGAGAATCTGGCTGAAGAAGGATTCACTCATGTGGTCGTTCAGTCCCTGCATGTTATCCCCGGCTCGGAATTCACCAATATCAGCAGACTGCTGGACCGGGTCGACAAGGGCGAAATTGAATTTGAAAAAGCAGTACTTGGTGAACCGCTGCTGACAAATGATCAGGAAATAGATGAAATTTCCGATATCATCCTGAGCCTGATAAAAGAACGCGACCCGCAGAATGAGGCTTTGATCCTTGTGGCCCACGGTTCCAAATATTCCGAGAGCGGTAATTCCATCTATGATAGATTTAAAGACGTACTGGAAGCAAAAGATCAAAATGCCTACCTCGGCAAACTCAACTCCGAAGACGGCATTGAAAAAATCAGCGATAGTATCAAGGAATCCGGGGTTAAAAAAGCCTATTTGCTTCCCCTGCTTTTCGGAGCCGGAAACCATGTAAAAAAGGACATGGCCGGAGAACACGATGGATCATGGATGAATGTTGTGGCCTCACGCGGCATTGAACCGATCCCGGTTGTGCAGGGAGTCGGGGAATTCGATATTTTCGCCCAACGTTGGATGGACAAACTTGAAAAAGCCATCAGCCTGCTTGAATCATAATTTGAAATTTTGAAAACAGGCTCCACGCCACCACAATTTATTACCTGTCCCCAAAAATTTCCCACTTGATTGTACTCCGCACCGCATATACATTATGCTGGTGCGGTTAATTTTTTAACAGACCGGAAAGCAATGAAAACAAGTCTCACGGTGCATTGCCATAACAGCAAAGTTATGGAGATAGCCCCCGCAACCGGGTTGAACATGGCCCAAACTCTTTTCCTGAACGGAGCATTCAAAGGAGTGCCTCTCTGTTCCGGTATGGGACGTTGCGGCCTGTGCAAAGTGAGATTTGAATCTACACCGCCCGAGCCGCGCAAGGAAGAGCTGCTAAAATTTTCCGCCGCAGAAATAGAATCCGGCTGGCGGCTTTCCTGTCTGCATCCGGCAACCCCGGCAACAATATTTCTGCCTGAGCCGGAACGGGTCGTGCCGCGCGTATCAGACAATTTTTCCAAAAACTTTCCCGACAACCTGGCCCTCGCCGTGGACCTAGGCACCACCGGGTTGCACTGGGCGTTCACTATTGAGGACAGGACCGTAAAATCCGGGCAGGAGCTAAACCCCCAGATGGGGCTGGGCAGCGAGGTCATGTCCCGCTTGGCTTTTGCCGCAAAACCGGAACAGCGAAAAATCCTTTCAAAACTGGTTACGGACCGGCTGAGAGCAATCATCGCCGAAACCGCACCGGTCCAAGAACTTACTGTTTCCGGCAACCCGTCCATGACTTCCATCCTCGCGCAGGACGATGTGCAAAGCTTAAGCCGTGCACCCTACGCTCTGCCCAGCAAAGGAGGGGAAAGAGTAAAGCTTGACGCAAAGCTCCCCGAAGCGTACATCCCGCCACATCTGGCTCCGTTTGTTGGTGCAGATATAACAGCCGGAATTGTAGCGCTTAATTTTTCCGAGCCCAAAGCGCAGCCGCCGTATCTCTTCGCGGATCTCGGCACAAACGGCGAATTCGTGCTTTGCCTTTCAGAGGATGAATACATTGTCTCCTCGGTTCCCATGGGCCCGGCCCTTGAAGGAGTAGGCATGAGCAATGGACGCACGGCCGGACCGGGGGCAGTATCTGCTTTCACGCTGACCCCGCAAGGACTCTCGCCTTCAACCATCAAAGCGGAAAAACCGGAACATAATCAAAAACCGGGCATCACCGGAACAGGGTATCTATCGCTCTGCGCCCTGCTGCTCAAATCCGGCGTACTGACCCGTGAAGGTCAGTTCGGTGCGGGAAACACCCCGTTTGCTGCAAAGCTGGCCGATAAACTGACAAAAATTAATGGGACTCCGGTCCTTGATCTGGGACATGAAGGCTTGACCCTTCCGGCCCCGGATGTGGAAGAAATATTAAAAGTTAAAGCAGCCTTCAACCTCGCCATGTCCGCCTTGCTGAATGAAGCAGGGCTGGCTCCTTCCGATCTAAAAGAACTCATTCTCGGCGGGGCCATGGGCCAGCATGTAAACATAAATGATCTGGTAACAACCGGATTCATCCCTGCGGAAAGCAGTGCAATCACCCGCGCCGCAGGAAATACTTCCTTAACGGGAGCAAAAATTTTAACACACAATAAAAAAGCAAGGGATTTCGCCGCCAGCCTGCCCAGCCGTTCCAAAGTTCTGGAACTGGCCGGAAGCAACGATTTCGGCGATAAATATCTTGCGAGGATAATTTTCAAATATGTCTATTAAAGTAAGTTCACTTTTCCCCCTGCCGACTAATGATGTAACAAAACTATTAAATAACTACTTAAAAATTCTGCAAAAAACAGTTCCGCTTAAAAGCAAGCACAGCCATGAACTGCCCTACGCCATCCGCGACCTTTCCCGCGACCTGACCGGGGAACGCTCCGGCCTGTCCAACGATTACATGGGCGACCCGCGTAGCCTGAACGCATATCTGCGCTATTTCCTGCCTTGGAACCTCTACCGCCTTGCAAGGTTGTTTCAGGGACTGGATATCAACCTGCCCGACAACGGCATTGTCGTTGACCTCGGAGCCGGACCACTTACCGTAGCTCAGGCCCTGTGGATCGCAAGGCCGGATCTGCGCGAGAAAAAACTGACCTTTATCAATGTTGACCGCACCCCGAAACCCATGCGCGAAGGAGCCAAGCTCTTTCAGGCACTGGCCGGTGAAAAATCACCATGGCGTATGGTCAACGTCAAAGGTGGCTCCACCTCCAAGCTGCGTGAAAGAGCACATCTGCTGGTCACTGCCAACATGGTCAACGAGGCTTCCGCCGGCACACGCATTCCTCTGCCTGTCTGGGCGGAAAAATTCTGCATGTCCATGGTCCACAAGCTGGCCCCGGAAGGCAGAATCCTGATCATCGAACCGGGCATCCGCCGCTCAGGACGAGTTCTTTCCGTAATCCGTGGACAATTTGTCGAAGCCGGATTTCCCATCCTCGGTCCCTGCACCCATGAACAGGAATGTCCTATGAACGGTGAACAGGGCAAGGCATGGTGTCACTTCAATTTTGATTCCGAACACGCCCCGGCATGGTTGCAGAAACTTTCAGCCCAGTGTCGTCTTGAAAAGGACAACGTAAGTCTTAGCTTTCTTTATGTAGGGCTGCGCAAGGAAGAAATCGAAGCACCGCGCGAAGGTGAAATGCGTATCCGCGCTGTATCCGAATCCTTCAGGCTCGATGAAGGCGGTTTCGGTCAGTACGGCTGTGCAGCTGAAGGTCAAATCCTGCTCTCTGCGCAAGGCGGTGCAAAAACCTTGTATCCCGGCGGACTTATCGGTATGCCCGTTCCTGAAGAGGAAAAGCGGGACGAAAAGTCCGGCGCACTTATCGTACCCCTGCCCATTCGCGAGCACGACAAGCGCAAGTTTGAAGAGAAAAATAAAAAGAATTAAGAAATGCCTCCGGCGGCTTAAACCCTTTTGCAAAAGGGTTTGTTTCACTGTCGCTATCTCTAAGACTCGCGGAAGACCGCTCACCTAAGAGCTAGTGCAAGAATCCCAAAACCTTTTATTAGGCTTCGCCGTTTGTATATCCGAAGGTCACTTTAGCGCATTACATGCGAAGCTTACTAAAAGGTTCCCCAGCCGCCGGAGGCAAACTTTATTTATCAAAAGCGCGAAGCGCATCAAAAGACTCTTATGGAATTTATAGATCTGGGATTAATTTCCCACAAAGAAGCAGAACAGGTCCAACTTGAAAGGTTGAAACAAGTAATGGAGGGCAACGCATGCGAAGCCCTCTATCTTTTGGAGCACCCTCCTGTTGTCACATTAGGCAGACAGGGCGGACTTGAAAACCTGCTCATCAGTGAAGAAGCATTAAACGCAATGGGCGCGGAAGTGATCCAGACAACTCGCGGCGGCAACATTACCTGCCACTACCCCGGTCAAATGGTTGTCTACCCGGTTATGCGCATTGAAAAACGACGCGGCGGCATCAAAAAATTCTTCCATGACATGGAAGAAACCGCGATTCGTACTGCTGCCCGGTTCGGCGTAGAAGCAGCCAGAAGCGAAGGTAGGCCCGGAGTCTGGGTCGGCCCCGGCAAGCTCTGCTCCATCGGCATCGGGGTCAAGAAATGGATCACCTACCACGGCTTGTCATTCAATGTTTCCAGCGATATGAAACTTTTCGACGCCATTACCCTCTGCGGGCTACACGGCGCACACCCCACCTCTCTTTCAAGAGAGGCTGGAAAAGAAATTTCTACCGAGGAAGTAAAAAATGTCTTCAGAGAAGAATTCGGAAAAATATTTACGGATACCGGAATGGCTGCGGGTTAAACTGCCCACCGGAAGAACTTTCAATAACACCAGCAAGATGCTGGAAGACCTGAATTTGAATACAGTCTGCCAGTCAGCGAAATGCCCCAACTGCTGGGAATGTTTCTCACGCAAGGTGGCGACCTTCCTGATCATGGGCAGCAACTGCACCCGCGACTGTGCCTTCTGCAACATCTGTCCCGGTGAAATCAAGCCGCTGGATACGGACGAACCGCGCCGGGTGGCAGAGGCGGTTACCCGTCTGGGCCTGAAATACGCGGTCATAACTTCGGTTACCCGCGATGATCTGGACGACGGTGGTGCGGCCCATTTTGCGGAAACCATCGAACGTATCCGCGCCGAACATCCCGAATGCAAGGTGGAAGTACTCATTCCCGATTTCAGGGGCAACCTTGAGGCACTGAAAACAGTCATCGCCGCCAAACCGGACGTCATCAACCACAATGTGGAAACACCGCCCGCGCTCTACGAGGAAATCCGCCCGCAGGCAGATTACCGGCAGAGTCTGGAGCTCATCGAACGGGTCAAACAGCTCAGCGACATCCACGCAAAATCCGGCCTCATGGTCGGCCTCGGCGAAACAGACGAGCAGATCTATCAGGTTATCGACGACCTCGCGGCCATAAATTGCGATATCATCACCATCGGCCAATACATGCGCCCCTCAAAAGCGCACCCGGCAGTACAAAGATACGTGGAACCGTCAGTATTCGAGGAATACGCCGAATACGGCAAAAAACTCGGTGTGCCGCACATGTTCTGTGCACCGCTTGTTAGGTCCAGCTTTAATGCGGCTGAGGCTTTTGACAAACTTTAGTTCTTGTCATTTACATCGCTAATCGCGACTGTACATTGATAATCGCGACTGGCACAACGCTAATCGCGACTGAGCAATGATCCCATATACTAATAAGATAAAAAGTCACCCACATTTATTGATTACAAATGTGGGTGACTTTTTGTTTTTAGCGCAGGGTATACACTCAATACTGTTGTTGAGACAGCCCCCTATTCCCTTTTGTTCACCCACAATACCTTAGAGCATACCATGCTAGACAATTACATTTAAAAAATACAAATGAAATACCCCTAAAAAACATTGCTCAATTACAAAAAACTAATTACAAAAAAATTGTAACAACTTTCTTGGAGCAAACAGATGAATAAAAACCCATTCATATTCAAACCTATTCCGGTGGAAAGTCCATTTTGTGACCGAATAGAAATTCTTCAGAAACTCAAAGAATATGCTCAAAATGGTTCTGACATAGTATTAAGTTCTCCGCGGAGATACGGGAAAACATCTCTGGTACGAAGAGTTTTGCATCAATGCAGTGATGAATATTTGACTATATATGTGTCATTCGAAAAATTGGACTCTGAAAAAGACGTAGCGGCAAGAATAGCTCAAGGAATTTATGCTGCAATTTACGCAAGAGAATCGACATTTGAAAAAGCCATGCGCTGGGCAAAGAAAACCCTCACTTCATATTCACCAAGCATGCAGCTCAACCCTGACGGCACTCCCTCATTCTCAGCTATTCCGCAAGCTGGGATTGCAGGCAGGCAGCTTCTAGAGCAAGTCATGTCGGACTTGCAGACCATGGCTGAAAAAGTCGATAATCGCATAATTATCGCATTTGATGAATTTCAGGAAATTACCCGTCTCAACGGCAGCGACGGCATTGAAGGCCTACTAAGAACTCAAATCCAATTTCAGGAATTCTCACACATTTTCATTGGAAGTCGACGAGCTGTATTGAAAGAAATGTTTGAGGATCCCAAACGCTCTTTCTTCAAAAGTGCTATCATTAAAAGCCTGTCCCCGCTGCCAATTGAAGACCTGATTCAGTACTACATGGATCAATTTGCTTTAGCTGGGAAAAAGTGCCCCCGAACAATTGCTGAGCAACTGGCGACACTTTCTTACGGCTATGGTTTTTATGCCCAGCAATACGGCTATTTTGCTTTTAGCGTAACTGAGACGACTGTAGATCAAACGGCAGTCCTAGAAGCAACTGAAGCCGTGCTAGAACAAGCCAGTCCCGGCTTTGAAATGCTTCTTACTACCCTGCCTGCAAATCAGATAAAACTCCTGAAGTCTCTAGCCGTTGAACCTACCCATCAATTGACGGCTGCTGACTATTGCCAACGTCACGATTTGATCTCATCCAATGTCGCATACGCAAGAAAGGCATTGGTTGCCCAAGATTTGATTGAACAGGATGCTGACCACGATGGTCTTTGGCGTGTTGTGGATCCAGTCATGAAAGCCTGGCTGAAACGCGAATAAGTCAGGTGTAGCGAGAGATACATACACAAATCATCGACACGTATTCCGTTGATTAAACTCCCAAACCATTGCAGGGGATGCTGAAACTACTTCGAGAACAAATTATAGCGAACAGCCTTTGCCTTCCAAGCAGACTTCAATCTTCGCTTCGGAAAGACCAACAACGCACAAAGATACTCATGAAGCTGATTCTGATTACTTAATAAATGAGTAATCAGGAGCTGTTGGTCTAATTGATATTTAATAAGAATATGAGGAGCTACTGCTGCGAAGCCTCCGTTCGCTTGAGTTTCTCTCGCAGTGTCTTTCGGTTGATGCCCAGAATCTCGGCCGCACGGGTCTTATTGTTATTGGTCATGGCCAGTACATTTTTGATGTGCTCACGCTCTACGTCCGCAAGTGAACGGTCCACCCGGCTGTCTACGGGGAGACTGAAACGCATGTTGGCAGGCAGATCATTCACCTCGATAGGATCGTGATCCACCATTACAACCAGCCTCTGAATAAGGTTTTCCAGCTCGCGGACGTTGCCGGGCCATGAATAGTTTCGCAGAGCCTGTAGAGCTTCATCAGTTATGCCCAGTGTGGGGCGTTGCATGGATTGGGAAAACTTGACCAGAAAATTGCTGACCAGAATAAGGATATCATCCCCTCGCTCGGCCAATGAAGGCACCGGAACATCAACCACATTAAGACGGTAATAGAGATCTTCGCGGAAAGATCCGTCCACCACCAGCTGCTTCAGGTTCCTGTGGGTTGCAGCAAGAATGCGGGTATCAACAGTATGAACCACGCTTGATCCCACCTTACAGAATTCCTTTGACTGAAGCACGCGTAACAGCTTGGCCTGCATATTGGGGCTTGCATCCCCTATCTCATCCAGAAAAACAGATCCACCATTGGCGACCTCAAAGAAACCGGCCCGCCCTTCCTTGGCTCCGGTAAACGCACCTTTTACGTGACCAAAAAGTTCACTCTCCACCAGAGAATCAGGAATTGCAGCGCAGTTAACCGGTACAAATGGTGCAGCTCTGCGGTCACTGTGGTAATGTACAGCACGGGCGACAAGCTCCTTACCTGTACCGGAATCACCGGAAATCAGTACATTGGCATTGGTGGAAGCAGCCTTGCTGATACGGCGGAAAATCAGCTGCATTCCAGGCGAACTACCAACTATTCCATAACTCTCTTCAGGGTTCTCAACAACTTTGACCGCCCGCCTGCGGAGGACTCTTTTTTCAATGCGGTCCATGGCTGTGAGCAACTCTTCAGTTGTAAAAGGTTTGGGCAGGTATTCACCTGCACCGTCCTTGATGGCCTCAACAGCACCGGATATTGACGGATAGCCGGTGATCATCATTATTTCAACGTCGCGATGGTTCTCTCGTACGTGTCTGATGAGGTCCAGCCCGGTAGCTTGAGGCATTCGGAAATCTGTTATGACGATATCAATATCATATTCATCAAGCAGAGGCAGGGCCTCATCCACCCGCAGGCAGGTAAGCACTTCATATCCGCTTGATTCAAGATTGCGCTTGAGTACCTCCAGAGTACTCTTACTATCGTCAACTGCCAGAATTCTTATCTTTTCACTCATGTTTAGTCCGTCAAATTATTTATTGGCTGGTCGTTCTGTATACAGGGCAAAGCCACTTCAAAACGGGTTCCCTGGCCCGGTTCACTGTGAACCTGGATAAATCCGTTGTGTGCCTTCACAATGCCAAGGACCACTGAAAGCCCCAGCCCGGTCCCTTTGTCCACATCTTTTGTGGTGAAAAAAGGATTAAAAATCTGCTTCAGTTCCTCTGCCGCAATACCGGGACCGTTGTCTTGCACTACAATATAGGCATCATTTTTATTGTTTAGTGTTTTTATAGTCAGTTTTCCCCCGTCACCCATGGCCTGTATTGCATTGGCGGCCAAATTGACGATGACCTGCTTGATATGCTGCGGGTCAGCTGAGACAAGTGGGAGATTATCATCAAACTTGCAGTTGATTTCAATATTGCTGCGTTTGGCGGCTGTCTCGGTTATGCGCAGAGCCTGCCCGATAGTTTCATTGAGATTAGTGGGGATGAACTGCGGAGGCAACTGCCGGCTGAAGAACATTATTTTCTTGATAATTTCACGTGCATGCAGCGATGACTCAACTATGCTGTCCAGATCCGAGCGGACCTGTTCCGGAAGCTCCGGTGTCTGTAGGGCAAGTTGAGAATAGCCTAAAATATTTGCCAGCGGCTCATTTATTTCATGAGCCACGCCGGCCGAAAACTGGCCGATTTTGGCCAATCGGTCCGCCTGACGCAACTGTTGCTCAAGTTCCTGCTTGGCAGACTTGATCTCCTTCTTGGCCACAATAATGGATACCTGTTGCGCAGCAGTGGTCAGCAGATCCTTTTCATCATCTATAAAGACAGACTCACCTTCACCCTGCTGGCCGTCGTTTTCCACGGCCACAGTTATATTTCCGCGGATTTCCCGGCCTGATTCCACCGATTCAACCAGAATATTTTCAGTTTTGGTGAAACCGTCAGTCTCCCAGCTGAGACTCCCCACCCGCAACCGGACATGGGTCTTTCCGGGATTCTGAAATCCTGAAGGCAGCAGTTTGGTGATTCTTTCAAGGGTTTCCTTGAGCCCCAGCGTAACATCGCCGCCGAGCTTGCTTATCTCGAACAGGCAGTTAAGTTCTTTATTGCGCTCAATAAGGGTAAACCGTTCCCTGAGCAGACCTTTTTGCCTGAGCATATGAGTTGTAACATCCTGACCGACACAAAGAATACTTATGATATTGCCGTCGGAATCACTCAATGCCTTTAAGTTCCAATCAATATATACCTTATCCCCGTCACGGGAACGAAGATTACCGGAAACTCTCGAAATTTCACGTTGTTCAGTCTTGCCAAGAATTTCTTTTCTGGCTTCATCACGCTGGTCCTCGGATATGAACGTTTCAAACCAGTCCTTTCCGGCCAGTTCCTTCATGGAATATCCGGTAAGTGATTCCAGCCGGGAATTACCGTGAATAATTCCGCCGTTCAAATCAAGGGTAACCACTATGCCGTGGCTGAGCTGCATTATGGTGTCGTAGTATTCCTGAAGATTCATATTTACGTCCCCATTTTCAAGAATAAGGCGAATATTGATGGGAGTAAAGTGTGTACGGACGATCCGGTACTGGAGGGAGCCGGATCGTCCGCAGTTCTAAGGGAGGTACGTTTCGGTTGCTAATGACCGATATTGAGTCCCCATCCTTCGAATACGAATAGGATGGCGAATCCGTACCACAAAGTGTAAACTACGTAGAAGACAAGTGAGAAGATGACCAGACCGAGCTTGTCCATTATTTTAAGCGGCTCGATTTCATAGTAGTTGTATGCAGTTTCTACAGCTTTTTTCAGCACGGTTGATGTTACCTTGGCAATTTTAAACTCTTCCTGAGAGTTCAGGGATTTTTCCATCAGTCCGAGACTGGTCCACCAGTTGAATGTAGTCCTGCGAGCCTCAATACCGTATTTGGACTGAATATCTTCCGCCTTGTTGTGGTACATCAGTTCCGCGTCATCCAGACTGCTGTTCAGCATGGCGGCAATGGGACCGCTTACTTCAAGATTGCTGCCGTTGAGACTGGTTTTTACGCCGGCCCGATGGAATAGCTTTTCGGACTGTTCGGCCTGAATCTTTGAGCTGAACTTCAGGTTCAGGGTTACATCCTTGTTATTGAGTTCTTTTACTTCTTCCCGCAGGGGATCGATATAGTTTACCGACCCCTTGGAGATGGAGTTGTACATCGCATCCAGATAGGCCATGGAATTCTTGCCGTCAAAGATGGGCTGAAACATTACGATCAGTACCGCGAAGAAGAAGGCGAGCAGGGCCAGACCACCACTAAATTCTTTCCTGTTAACTATCATTTTAGTGCGCTCCTTCTACCTTGAGCTTTTTGATATTCTTGAGGAATGTTCCGATTACCCATACCGAAAATCCGCCGATGACCACGAAGAAGGCCCAGATACCAATAGTGTTTAGTATTTCACCCATTGCCGGGGAGATGGGAATGTAGCCCATTTCACCAAGCTTGCCGGGAAGTGCGAAAATACGGTTTACGAAACCGGCCAGTACAGCCATGGCGTAGAAGCCGCGTATGGTAACGCCGGGAACAACCTTGGTTACCAGTGCGCCGATCTGGATACCCAGCAAGGAGCCGAGCAGCATGCCCATGGCAAGAGTGTAGAAAATAAAGCCGTAGATTGCGTACTGGCTGATTGATGCAAAGCCTGCGGTAAAAACAATCTGGAAGATGTCAGTACCAACAGTGGTCATGGAAGAAACGCCAAGTACGTATACAAAGATGGGGAAGGTCAGAAAGCCGCCGCCTACGCCCATGATACCTGCGGCCAGACCTACCAGCGCGCCGGAAAGAACCAGGAATATCCATGAGATCTGACGGCCGCCGGGGGTGAGGTCCTGATCAAACTTCACCATGGGCGGAAAGTTTATGGACTGTAATGACTTGCAGACGGAACCAAGCTCAGCACCTTCGCCGCCGCCATGGGCATCACCGCTGAAACCGGACTTGCGTGCTTTCAGGTAGTCATACATAGCGTAGGAACCGAGGAACCCGAGCATAAGTGAGTATACAGTGGTAATAAACGCGTCGGAAAGTACGGGGTTGATTTCGTACAGGACACGGTTGATTATACCACCCGCAGTGGCTCCCCCAATCGCTCCGATAAGAAATACGACTGCCAGCGGTACGGATACATTACCCATTTTGCGATGAATAACGCTGCCCATGATCGCTTTGGCAAAAATATGGAACAGGTCTGTTCCCACTGCCAGGATACCTTTGATCCCTGCACTCATCAGAGCGGGGGCGATAATGAATCCTCCGCCCGCGCCGATACAGCCTGTGATCAGCCCGGCCCCCATGCCGATGGCAATGGAAACCAAAAAGATTCCGAAGCTGTAGAAAGCAGGGCTGTACGATTTCTTGCCGCCGAGCAGATCCGGTAAAATCGGTGCAATGTCATCGGCGAAAGCTATACCGCCCAGAATAACGGGAATGAGCATCAACCCCAGAACCATGCGCAGCTTTCTGCTGCCCATGATTGCCTTGGCGTTGTCTATTTCCCAGCGGGCCATATAACCGGCCCCGGCCATCATAAATCTACCCCATTGATTGAAAAAACCCATGGTTAGCCTCACATATTAAAATTGGTTGTTGTGCCTTCACCCCGGGCGGAAGTTCACTTTTCGCCGACCGGAGCAGTCTTCCTGCTTAGGGCCGCATTCGCAATTTTTTCCGTCAGTTCGCCCATATCAGCCGGTTTTGTCAGGTAACCATTTGCCCCCATTGAGAGGCAGGAAATCACCAGATCCGGGTTTATGTGAGCTGTGAGCATCAGGACCGCAATCTGCGGATACAGCGTTTTTATTTCTCCGAGGAGCCGGACTCCGTCCCTGCCGGGCATTTTGACATCCAGCAGAACAACATCCATCTCATCAAGCCTGAGTGTCTCCATGGCTTCACTCGCACACGAAGCCGTGCTGACATTCATCCCCCGTTTATTCAGCCTGCGGGCAAGAATACGGGAGAAATCCTTTTCATCGTCAACCAGAAGAATCTTTATCCCTTTCACTGGGAACCTCCTTCCGGGCGCATACCTGCTTTACTTTTTCAAGCAGCAGGTTGAAATCCACCGGCTTGGACAGATAATCCTCCGCTCCCAGTCTGATGCTTTCTGCAACGGCCTTTTCGCAGCCGTGGCCGGTGAGCATCAAAACAGGCAGTTTCGGGTCTAGCAGCCTGAAAATTTTTAAAATTTCTATTCCATCCATCCCCTCGAGTTTCAAATCAAGAACGGCTGCGTCAATTTCTTTCTCGCGGAGCATCCTCACCGCATCTTCACCGCAGTAGGCAGTCTCGACGAGAATGCCCCGCCTGCTCATGCGTTTGCGCAGTACTTCCGCAAAACCGACCTCATCGTCCACAATGAGCAGTCTTATTTGTTTGTTGCCGTCTTCCATCTTGCACCCGTCAGGCCTTCATTGCCGGAACTAAGCAATGCGATGAGTTATATCGTCGATTCTGGCCTTAACCTCTTCTTCCTCGTGATCATGAAAGAGTTTCACAGCTGCACGTATTTTTTCGATCAGATCATCGATGGAGCAGGGTTTCATCAGGTAGTCGAAAGCTCCGTTCTGCATACCTTCGATTGCTGATTCAACGGTGGCGTGTCCTGTGAGCATGATTACTTCCACCTTGGGATAATCTCTCTTGATCTCGCGCAACACTACCAGTCCGTCCTTTACAGGCATTTTGACATCAAGAATGACGACTTCAATTCCCGGATTCTCGCTCAGCAGGCGCAAAGCGGTATCTCCGTCAAAGGACTTATGTACCGTCATGTTTCTGCGTTCCAGCCTTTTAGACATTGCGTCAACGAAAGCTTGTTCATCGTCCACGAAGAGAATGGTTGCATCAATCATGGTTAATCCTCCTTGGTTTGTTCCTGACCGCTGCCGGTTTCGGGCAGGGGCAGTCTGATATTGAACCGGGCTCCCATGCCCACTCCGCTCTCAACCTCTATATCCCCGTCCATCCGGTGGATCAGTCCGTAACAGATAGACAGTCCCAGACCGCTTCCTTTGCCTACCGGTTTGGTGGTAAAGAAGGGGTCAAAAATCCTGCTCAGATAGGCCTCGGGTATCCCGGGACCAGTGTCTGCTATCGAGATATGAGCCATCTCATCCCCGGCGTAACAGCTGATCATCAGCTTGCCGCCGGTGCTTTCCATAGCCTGAATGGCGTTGTTGACCAGATTGAGAAAGACCTGCTGAAGTTCTGAAATTGAAGCCTTTACCAGCGGCATGTTGCGGTCCAGATCCAGTGAAAGTTCAACCCTGGCGTAACGAGCCTGCTGCATTGATATTTCTACGACTTCTTCAATCAGTGCCGGTAGGGAAACTTCGGCAATTCTGGAGTCGGTCTGGCGTGCGAAACTCAGCAGCTTGTGGGTTATATTTTTGCAACGTCCACCCTGTGTCCGTACCTGTTCAAGTGCTCTGAAAATCTCCGGGTAGCAGGCCATGGAGCGGCCTTCATCTTCTAGCAGGTCACTGACCCAGCCGGCCTCTTCGATCATGATGGCCACCGGATTGTTGATTTCATGGGCAATGCCTGCAGCCAGTTCGCCAATTGAAGCAAGTTTGCCGGTTTCTACCATCTGGCGGTTCATCATTTCGCTTTCTTCGTCTATAGTTCGAAGCCTTATTATTAATTTTCTTGAAAGATATACGACCATTACAATGATGCCGAGTCCTCCGGTCAGGAATATCACCAGAGTAAAAAATTCACTGCGAATCATGGCTGAAAAGGCATCGTTTGCATTTTGCTGATAGACCAGCTTCCAATCACCGTCCTTGAGCACAGAGGAAACAGTTATATATTTTTCATTGTCGCTACCTTCAGAGAGTTGGATAGTTACACTCTCGTTAAGGTTGGGACTTGAGATGGTTTCATAGGGTGTCAGCATCAGGTTGCTGTCTCTGTTGGCCGGCGGTCTGGTCTGGAAGATTCCATTTTTATTAAGAATGTATGCATATCCGGTCTTTCCTATCCGGATGTTCTCCACCAGATGCGTGAAAGCCAGAAAATCAATAGTTGCGCGCAGTGTCCATTCGCGTTCCCCGTCATCGCTGTTGATGGCGATGATGAAATGCGGAGACTGCCGCAGTCCCATGAAAACATCACTTATTCCGGAAACCTTGTTGCGGCTGTTAAGGTACCAGTCGGCATTGGAGTAATCTGCTCCGAGCAAATCAAAAGGCCCTGCGTAGGCAACCTGTCTGCCGCTTTTGTCAATTATTCCCAGATCCACAAAAATGCGCCCGTACTGCTGTTGCATTGACTTCAGTGTCCTTTCAAGGAACTGAGGTTCGCTTAGCTGGTCGTATGTGAATGCACGGTTCAGGAACTGTATTTCGCCCTGTTTTTCGTGCAGGAAATTGTTCACGTTGTCTTTGTGCTTATCCACAACTTCGGCGAGGTGGGCATAAACCTTGGCCCGATAAATGGAACGGAACTGATCAAAGATTAACCCGCCCACAAGTATCAGCGGTGCAATGGAAACCGCAATTACGGTCAGCACGATCTTGCGGGAAAGCTTGTCGTAAGATGTTCTTTTTTCAGTCTGCATATATTTTTCCGCTTTGCTCTTTGCCTTGAGATTTTCGCCCCGTCTGAAACGGGTGGTCCTTAATGCCCCTTGAGCAAGCGGTGTGCCATAAATGGCATCTGAGATTTTTTACCCCACGATTAGATTTTTTGCGGTAAACAGCTGAAACATAATACTTTTATTACAGTTCAATGAAGAGCCTTTATATTAATGAAGGGCAAGGATGAATCCAGTAATGAAAAACATGGATATAAGGCGATTCAATGCATATCGATACATTTTGCCCCGGTAGTACAGAACGCCCCGGCTGGTACATTTTAGACCCACTTCCCGGCTCTGTTACCTTTTTCACAAAAGTCCAGGTACCCAACTGCAACCGGGTGGGGCGAAACACCCCGTCATAAATTAAGATAACCTGAATAAAGGCATACCAGCTTTATTCTGCTGCATTTAATCTATCTTCCCACCATCGATTCAACGGCTGGTACAAACTTACTTCCCCAGACAAAAAGACCTAAATATCAACAGGATAAGCAAACAAAAGCCATGTGAGCAAGCGTCTTTATGCGCAAAATACCTTCCGGTTTGGCATATTCATTGTAACTGTACGTTCATAGTTACGGAGGGGACATGAAAAGTGTTCGAGTACTTCTTGTAGATGACGAGGAAGGTTTTTCTTCAGTACTGGCCAAGAGGCTGAGCAGACGAGCGGTAGATGTAAGCACCGCCCTTTGTGGGGAGGAAGCGTTACACCGACTCGAAACTCATGACTATCAAGTGGTAGTTCTGGATATGAAAATGCCGGGGATGAATGGTCTTGAAGTGCTGAGAATAATCAAAACCGAACATCCTCAAGTGGAAGTTATTGTTCTTACTGGAAACACGGACATGAAGAGTGCACTTGCATCAATGACCGCAGGAGCATTTGATTTAATGCTCAAGCCTGCAAACACCGAAATTCTGATAAACAGAATTGTGGATGCGGCAAGGCAAGGCCGCATCGGCAGAGATGAAGCGGTTTAAACATAGGGATTTCAAATATACCATGAGCAGCAGTAAACAGGCATTTTGTACACGCAGAATCACTCTGGTGGTATTGAAGAAACTCTGGAGTTCCTTCAAGGATCTGCTGCCGATAATTCTGGTAATTGCTTTTTTTCAGATTGTTGTTCTCAGGCAACCTCTGCCGAATCTGGGAGAGGTGGCTTTCGGCGGCCTGCTTGTCGTTCTCGGGTTGATGCTCTTTATACAGGGGCTGGAGATGGGACTATTTCCCATCGGAGAAGAAATGGCCCGGGCCTTGGCAAGAAAGGGCAGTTTATTCTGGCTGCTGACTTTCGCCTTTCTGCTCGGATTCTCAACAACGGTTGCAGAGCCTGCGTTGATAGCCGTTTCAGCAGAGGCTGCCAGTATTGCCGCACAAGGCAATCTGATCGCTCCCGGAGAAGAGTCATTGAACAGGTACGCATTAGGACTTCGCCTGTCAGTGGCCTTCTCCGTCGGGGTGGCTATTCTTATAGGTGTTTTGAGGATATTACGCGGTTGGCCAGTACATTATCTGATCATAGGAGGCTATGTGGTTGTCATGCTGATGACCCTGATTGCTCCCAAAGAGATTGTAGGCATTGCCTACGACGCCGGTGGGGTTACCACCTCCACTGTCACCGTCCCCCTTGTAGCTGCTCTGGGAGTTGGGCTGGCTTCTATCATCAAAGGGCGCAGTCCGCTGTTGGATGGTTTTGGACTGATCGCTTTTGCCTCCCTCCTTCCTATGATCTTTGTTATGGGGTACGGGCTGACCGTTTTTTAATATTCAGGTCGCGGGAGATGCCTCCTGCGGCCTGATAAACATTTACAGAGAGGAAAGCACTGTAATGACATTCCTGATTGAATTCGGACAGGTATTCCTTGCTACGATAAGAGATATTCTGCCCATACTGATTTTGATTACGTGCTTTCAGCTGTTTGTTCTGCGTCAATCTATCCCAAACCTGCGCAGCCTCATAATAGGCGGCATTTACGTTGTTCTGGGACTGGCAATGTTTCTGATCGGCCTGGAAAAAGCATTGTTTCCAGTAGGCAAGATCATGGCGACCCAGCTCTCCGCGCCATCACTGCTGGCGGGGGATGGTGCAGTCGACGCTATCACAGACTGGACTTCCTACGGCTGGGTTTACCTTTTTGCAGCTATGATCGGCTTTTCAACCACAATTGCCGAACCATCGCTGCTGGCGGTTGCCATTAAAGCCAAGGAAGTGTCCGGTGGGGTTATCAGTCAGTGGGGTCTGCGTATTACTGTGGCTGTCGGAGTTGCGGTGGGAATCTCTCTCGGGGCATTCCGTATCGTAACCGGTACACCTCTTTATATATACATACTGGCCGGCTATGTGATCGTGATAATCCAGACCTTCATGGCACCAAAGAAAATTATCGCCCTTGCCTATGATTCCGGCGGGGTGACAACATCCACGGTGACTGTGCCACTGGTAGCTGCTTTAGGACTGGGACTTTCAGAATCAGTTCCGGGCCGCAACCCTGCTCTGGACGGATTCGGGCTTATAGCTTTTGCCAGCCTGTTTCCAATTATCACGGTCATGGGATATGCTCAGTACACGCATTTCGTGGCCGCCCGAAAAGCAAAAACGGAAGAAACAAAGACAGCCAGAAAAAGCTGCCTCTGTGAAACTTAAATAATAAAGACAACCGCTTCGTAACCGCGATGCGATAATATCCGGACCTGTAGACTCAGGGGGAAAAATGAAATTTAAGATTATCCTTGCTCCAGTAAAACCTGACAAGACCGACGCCATTGTTGATGCAGCCAAAGAAGTCGGAGCTACCGGCGCAACAATTATTCCCGCCAGGGGAACAGGAATGCGCGAGGCAAAGACGTTTTTCGGCCTGACCCTTGAAGACCAGACAGATATTGTTCTCTTCCTGCTGGAAGAACATCTGGTCAAACCGGTCACGGAAGCCATCAAGACTGCCGGGGAATTTCACAAGCCGGGAACAGGTATTGCGTTCGTCCTGCCTGTGGAAAATGTATTCGGCATGGAAAGCCAGATTGAGATCTTCAAAGAAAAAGTACGCGACAGTTATTTTTAAGGGAGAATTGAAATGGATTCAGTTATTGTAAGGGTTCGGGATGTAATGAACTGTGATGTTCAGACAGTTGACGGCATGGCTTCGGCAAAAGAAGCCGCTGAAATCATGCGTTCCACCAAGGTCTCAGAGCTTCTGGTCAGCAAAAGAAATGAAGACGATGCATGGGGCATTATCACCATAAGTGACCTGATTGGTAAAATTCTCGTCCCTGATCGTGATGCTGGAAACATCTTTGTTTATGAAATCATGACCAAACCTGTGATTACAATTCCCGCACAGATGGATATCCGGTATGCTGTCCGGCTGCTGCACCGCACAGATGTGCAACGCGCACCGGTTGAACACATGGGCGAGATAGTAGGGATGGTCACTCTTCAGTCACTTATACTTGATAATGACCTGCTATAATCTGCCTCCAGAAACAACTGTAAGGGCATAAGCTTATTTAGGAAGTAACATCATGTGGGGAATATATTCGTCTCTCAAAGCAGCATTTAACCGCAAACGCAAGTGTCGGAATTGTGGTAAAATCAATATTGTCAAATATGAAGACAAGCTGAAAACAATTAAATGCTCAAATTGCGGACAGAGTATCCCCTCACCAAAAAACCAGTTGTAAAAACAGAATCTCATCAAGATAGAATTAGGATCGACATACATAGTCCGACAGTTGACCACACCAACACCCCCAGGTCGGACTTCGAAACGGCGGACTACCTTATCCGCCGTTTTACGTTTTTAAATCCACTTTTCGACTTAAAATTGAACAGCCTTCCCCGGGTCCTGATTGATACTTAAGAGGCCCGGCCAGATCAGTCACTTTCAAACATCTTAAAATCGTTTAAAAACTTCTGTCTGTATTTTTCAACACTTGCAGGATTAGTCATGATCATATCCAATTGCCGGGTATGGGTTATCATATAGCCGAGAACCTTGAGATGGTACTCCATGTCTTCTTGAATCAGTCCTTCAAGGCGGGCTGTAAGACTGTCCTCACGAATCCGAATCCTGAAATCCAGTTCCTCGAGAATACTGCCGATAAATTTTGCTCGAAGGATCTTGCGTTCAGGGTTTGCTGCCCCTCCCTTAAACTGGAAGCTGGCATAATTTTCTGAAGTACGTTCTCCAACGAGTGACTCCACGGAGCAGAAATGAAATCCAAAACGGGATTGCAGACAGCAATAATTCTCAGAAATCATGAAATAATTTTTCTGAGCATAACGGGAGCGTGACGTCATATTCAGGTTGGGATTCATGGTCGCTTCAAACATGACCGACATTAGACCCTTTCCATGGATTGCCGGGGGCCCCTCCCAGGGAACAGCCTGCATCCCGGCCCAGAGAGCCCGCATGGGAATGGAACGCACATGCTCCATAAATACACATCTGAGATTAATATCTCCCTCCTCACTGACTCCATTGCCGAGATCAAGAATCCAGAACTGCTTGGGCACATTACAGATAAGCTGCCTTGATGCGGCCATAAGATGCTCATCACTTATACCGAACCCGAACATCTCCCGAACGGCCATTTCGTGACAGAAGCGCATGATATCGTGGTAGGTTTTACATTTTGAAGGACGAAAATCAGGAGAATCCGGATCAGTGAGATTAAGGCGAACGATGTGCCTTGCAGCCTTGCGTAGCGCAGTCTGCACCAGGCTCCCCTTCATAAGCCGTTTGCGGGGCTTTTCGGTAAGCAAGGATTCCACCGGACCGGAATATACCGCATGCCCGTCAGCATCCACAGTTACAATTTGTCCTTCTTGTAATTTATCAAGGGCCCCCTTGACTCCGAAAAGGGCAGGAACCCCGAATTCACGAGCCACATTGGCAAGGTGTCCGGCCATGCCTCCCTGCTCGGTGATCACCGCACTGCACCGGTCCAATAACGCCGCTCGGCTTGGCAGGGCCTGTTTGAGAACCATGACTCCGCCATCGGGAAAAGACAGTTTATCTGCAGTCTTGCGGATAGGATAAATAGGACCAACTCCTACACCGGGGCTGGCAGTTCGTCCTCCTGAAATTATGGGGATCGGCAGATCAGGATTTTCCCCGGAATGATCAAGCCCATCTTCAATGAGCATAAGCGGGCGGCACTGGAGAAGGCAAAATTCTCCATTTTCAGTAACAGCCCATTCAATATCCTGCGGGGTACCGAAATGGTCCTCAATTTTCGAGGCAACACCAGCGACCATGACAGCCTGTTCTTCTGTTAGGGATGGAGACTTTCGTGACTCGTCCAGCTCAACTGTCCGGCAGACTCCCTCTCCGGCATCGCAAATAAATTTATTTTTTTTATCTGCAATCCTCCTTTCCTGAACTTCTGATAAAGGAGCAGGGCTGACGACATACTCATCTGTTTCGGTGGAGCCATCCACTACCGCTTTGGGGAGTCCCCACACTGAGTAAATGGTGATATTGCCATCACGGATATTAACCGGATTTCGGGAATAGGCCACCCCGGATGCAACCGGATCAATCATTTTGATACAACCCACGCTCATGGCAACATCTTCGTCACGAAGCCCTCGATTATTACGGTAAGCCATGGCTTGCAGGGAGTATTTGGAGGCAATTACTTCTTTTATCGCTTCTAGAAGGGAACTGCGTTCCACATTTAGTATGGAGCGGTACTGACCGGCAAACGTAGCTCCTTCGCGGTCCTCGCCAAGGGCACTGGAACGAACAGCAATATTTACCGACTCCCCAAGTTCTTCGCTGAGCTTGTCATAGGCATTATAAATGGCCTGAACAACTTCTACAGGCAAAGGGGCTTTCAATATAAGACTCATGACAGAAGAAGAAACCTGAAAAACTTCTTCCCGGTTCTTAAAATCAGTGGCCTGAATACGACGGTCTATCTCGGCCTGCAAACCATCCTGAGCCATGAATTTATGGAAAGAGGCTGTAGAAACGACAAAACCTGAAGGAATCTTAAGGCCAAGACTGCGTCCGGCCTCCCCCAGCATAGCCATTTTGGGACCGCACAGGTCAGCCTGGTCCCGCCCCACGTTTTCAAGGTTCAGCACCAAGTCGCCTTCCCATGAATAGTGAATCGGTTCAATTTCAGCTGCAATGCGATCTTGAATCTCGTTAAAAATGGCAAAGAGTTTTGTATAGCCTTCAGGATTAAGCTCATTCAAATGTTTGATCATCTGAAAAGTTGAAACAGATATGCGGGTACAGAGAGCACGCACATAGTGCATGCCGTAGGGACTGAATCCGCGCAGAGCCTCCTCCAGTTCAGAAACATATTCATGCGTACTGGTGTTGGCCTGAATCAACCGCCGGAAATGATTGTAACGATTCGTAAGCAATTGCCTCGCCTGCTCCGGATCAATACGTTCCTTCTTTTTTCTGCCAAATGGAAGCCAGTCGAATAAACTCATAACTCAACAAACCTTCGATTGTTACGGGGCCAAATTTCTCAATTCCCTCAGCCGGTCAGAGATTGCATCTGTGCAAAATAAGCATACCTTCCAACTTACAACCACCGCAACAAAAACCGGGACCAGTCCAAATTTTTCAAACAGGTAGCCATTACGGAACTTTCGTTCCGGAAGTTCCGTATTTTTTTTGTCTTGATTGAGTTTCATTTTTGAAAGCAATCTCAAAAAGAAGACTATCTATTCTTTCACGAACACCAGTATCAAAAATAGCACTTTGCCTGAAACGCCACACAAACTATTTTCTGCAATTAAAACGAATAGTTCTTCACAAATACATCTTTCGTATTATAAATATCCACAAGATCAAAATAGATATTGTTATTTTCTTTACAAGAAAAACAAAAAAACGATATTATCCACTTAAAATGTAACCACTCACATTAATTAACAAAAAAGTTCAGGTGATTTATGATTCCGAGAATCCTCTTTGTTGACGACAACCAGAACACTCTGGACAGCTTCAAAGCAGTGATGCACGGCCTGCGCCGGGAATGGAAAAGCAGATTCGCTCCAACTGCACAGGACGCCCTTCAGATGATTAGCCAAGAGACTTTTGATGTAGTAATCACCGACATGAAAATCTCTGGCACAGGCGGATGTGCTCTACTTAAAAAAATAGAAGAAATTCAACCTGACACCATACGGGTAGTACTTTCCGGGCACTCTGACATGCAGCTGCTCCTGAAATCGGCAAAGTATGCCCACCAATTCATCAGCAAACCCTGCAATACGGAAATCCTGATCAGCACAATCCGCAGAATGCTGGAGCTGCGACATATCCTGTCTGACCCCAACGTCAGAGGAATTGTAACCAGTCTGGCAACTCTTCCCGTCCTTCCGGACCTGTACATTGAAATAACAAACGAACTGAACAGGCCGGAACCGAACCTGCAAAGAATTGGCGAGCTTGCCAAGCAGGACCCCGGTATATCCACCACCCTGCTGAAAGTGGTCAACTCGTCATTCTTCGGCTTCTACGGTTCTGTCTCCTGTCCTTCCCGAGCCGCTGTTTTGCTGGGCACGGATGTGCTTAAGGGATTGATTCTCGGAGTCCATTTCCTTCAGGAGCTGGATACTGAAATCCTCGGCCCATATTCCATTGAGAAACTCTGGGAACATTGTCTGCAAACAGGTTATCTCGCCAAGGAAATCTGCACATTAATGAATAAGGACAAAAAAACCGTAACTGACTGCTTTGTAGCCGGATTACTCCACGATATCGGCAAATTTGTTTTCATCACCGAGATGAACAAAAAATATCAGGAAGTACTGGCAAACGTCCGTGAATTCGGCGGTCCGGTAATTGATGTGGAAAAACGGATTCTTGGAGTGACCCATGCGGAAGTTGGAGCTTATCTGCTGGGCTTGTGGGGTTTTAAGGAAGATATTGTAAAAATGGTCTATTTCCATCATTCGCTTGAAAATTGCGATACTGTATTTACCCCCACGCACGTAATTCATGCAGCCGATGTACTGCAACACGAGCTTATTCCCCATACTTCCGGCTATGTATTTACCGAACTAAACGCCGACAAGCTGGCATCTGCGGGCATTCTGAAGTATGTAAAAGACTGGCGAGACGCATGCCACAACCTGCTGGAGAACAAAAATGAAGAAGAATAAAGTCCTCTTTGTAGATGACGAACAGAATATACTTGATACCTACAGAGCTCTACTGCGTAAACGGTTCAAAGTGGAAACCGCTCTTGGACCGGAAGAAGGTCTGGAAAAAGTGCGTTCTTCAGGACCATATGCAATTGTTGTTTCCGACCTGAAAATGCCGAAAATGGACGGGATTACCTTTCTCAGCAAAGTAAAACAAATTTCACCGGATACAATTCGGGTTATGCTCACCGGCCATGCCGACCTCGAAGCTGCAATCTCCGCAGTCAACGAAGGCGCAGTCTTCCGCTTTCTGACCAAACCAAGTGCTATTGAAGAAATGATCCGTACCCTTGAAGCAGCCATGAAGCAGTATTCCCTTGTCATGGCCGAACGGGAACTCCTGCGCGGCACATTGAGGGGAAGCGTAAAAGTACTCACCGACATTCTTGCTCTGGTCAACCCGGAGGCTTTCGGACGTAGCGAAAGAGTCCGCCGCCTTGCCGGATATGTGGGGCAGAACCTAAACCTGAAACAAACCCTTTATCTGGACCTAGCCGCCATGCTTGGACAGTTAGGCTGCGTAACACTGCCGGATACAATTCTCCAGAAAGTCTTTACCGGAGAGGAACTTACTGCCGAAGAAAAACAAGGTTACGACATGCACCCGTCAGTAACAGCGGGCATGCTTTCCCAGATCCCACGTATGGAAACAGTTTCCGAAATTATCCAGCACCAGAATGCCAGATTGGACGAAACCCCGACCATGCCCGTGGAATCAAGGGTACTTAAAGCATGTCTGGACTATGACTCCCTGATCCAGCAAAAAATTGATAAGATGGATGCAATCAGCATCTTGCGCGGCATGGACGGCATCTATGACACCAGAGTTCTGGATGTCCTTGAAAAAGGAACTGCCGGAGAAGATGGTTACGTGCGCCGTGAAATTGAACTTGAAGAACTCAAGGAAGGTATGATTCTGGATGAAGGGCTTTGGAGCGAAGACGAAGTTCATCTGATTGCCGAAGGAACCGAAATGACTAAAACAGCCATTATCCGTATTAGCAACTTCAGCCGGGCCAAGAAACTGCCCCCCAGAATACGGGTACTCGTTCCGATCAAATACATTGAATGATCGCCAAATCACTCCCAACCCTAAAATCCACCAGCGAGCGGAGGAAAAAATGAGCCTAAAAAAAAGCACTTCTCTTTTTGTTACAGTCATGTCCCTGCTTACAATAATCATATTTTCCGGATCAGTTTTAGCCTCGGATCTTGAACAGATAAAAAAAAGGGGAGTCCTGCGTCATCTGGGAATTCCCTACGCAAATTTTGTAACAGGCAATGACACAGGTTTAAGTGTGGAAGTGGTCAAGCTCTTTGCAGAACATTTGGGAGTCAGGTATGAATTCGTAAAATCCGATTGGTCCACCCTTTTTGGAGATCTGACCGGAACAATGGTCAAACCCAAAGGAAACGACGTTGAATTTCTGGAAAGAACTCCCATCAAAGGGGATATTATTTCCAATGGGCTGACCAGACTGAAATGGCGTGAAAAAGTCATCAACTATTCAAAGCCCACCTTCCCCACTCAGGTCTGGTGCGTTGCTAGAGGTGGTTCGTCCTTGCGCCCCATCAAGCCCAGTGGAAATGTTGATCAGGATATCCGTACGGTCAAAAGCATGCTCAAAGGCAAAAGAGTCATGGGCAAACAGGGAACCTGTCTTGCTCCGGGGCTTTACGGTATAGATTCAAGAATATCCACTATCATCAATTTTCCGGGCAGCCTTAACGACATCGCTCCGGCAGTTATCAAGGGGGAAGCTGATGTAGCATTGCTTGATGTTCCGGACTCGCTGGTTGCCCTGAACAAATGGCCCGGAAAAATCAAAGTTATCGGACCGATTTCCCCTCCGCAAACCATGGGCGCAGGATTCCGCAAGGATTCACCGGAACTTCTCAAAGCCTTTAATGAATTTTACTCTGAACTGCGACAAAACGGAGAATACAACAAATTGATCATGAAGTACTACCCGGCAGTTTTCAGCTATTATAAGGATTTTTTCAAAAATTAATCCTATTCCGTTAAGAGGAGTTTCTTTTGTTCAAAAGCAATAAAGCGATGCCTACAGCACTCGCTCTGATGGCAATTTTCGTAATATCCATAATCTGGACAAACTACAGATCACAGGTGGAGTTACGCAAGTCGTCGTTACAGCAATTCAGTGAGTACTCAAGGCGGGAGGCAGACTCGTTCAGCCATTTCTTTTCTGAAAGACGAAATGACCTTATCGATCTGTCAACCAGCAGGGAGCTTTTAAGCTACTTTGATAACAAGGCACTGGGCATGGCCCCGGAATACGGCCTTCATGCCAGCCTTGTACAAATATCCGAATTGCTGACCCGGATAATCAAGATAAAACAGATCAATGAAATACCAATTTATACCCGGATTCTCTTTGTTGATGAAACCGGGAAAATCCTTGCGGACAATGAACATGCCCGATTAATAAATAAACAATGCAAGGCTCCCATCCCTCAAGACCTGAATCCCAAAAAAGTTCGTATTGTATTTAAAAAAAGTAAGGATAAGAGTTGTTTCATACTCATGCTACCGTACATGTTCAGAGGTAAAAAGGTAGGGACTCTTCTGGCATGGCTCAACGCAAAAGAGATCCTGCCCTTCCGCTCCGAATCTACGGATTCCGGTCTGCATAGCTTGAACTATCTGGTTTACCAAAAAGACCTATACTCCCCGCTTAATGATATCCCCCGGCAATTAACTGAAAAAATTGCCAGCGACTGGGAACTTCCCGCAGGCATTGCAAGTGAGCTAACCCTTGATCTTGGACAACAGGGAAGACCGCTAAAAACCCTGATTGTGCGCTCTATGGTGGAAGGTTCGCCATTTTCACTACTGAGCATTACTCCCGAAATAGAAGTCATCGGAACAATTTCTCCGCACAAACTGCTGATGTTCACTCTTCTGCTGGCATTATTCCTTCTGGGAGGCGGAATTTTCATTATCAAGATTAATGCCCGTAATCTTATCCTCAATATCCGGGTGGAAGAATCTGCAAAGCAAGCTAAAGAAATTGAACAGAAAAACAAGCAACTGGTAAACGAGATTGAAGCGCGCAGCCGAGCGGAAAAAGCTTTGCTTTTGAGTAATGATGAGCTGGAAACGAGAGTGCACAAACGCACTGAAGCCCTAAAAGAACAAACAGAAGCATTGACTCGCGAAGTTCTGGAGCGTCAGGAAGCTGAAGCCGCCATGCGCTTGATCTTCAACAACACACACGATTCAATTTTCATCCACGATATTGAAGGAAATGTTCTGGATGTTAATGACACAATGCTTGAAGTATACAAAGTAAATATGAAAGAAGCACTCCAGCTAACTATTAAAAATGACTACTCCGCTCCTGATATGGATATGGGTCTTCTTGATGCAAGGTGGCAACAGGCTGTGGAAGGAAATGAAGTCGTTTTTGAATGGACAGCAAGACGCCCCGGTGACGGGGTTTTATTTGAAGTGGAAGTAGCTTTGAACCGTATTGAGCTGGGCGGGAGACAGGTTATTCTGGCAAACGTCCATGATATTTCCGAACAAAAAAAAGTTTTAGTCCAGCAGGCTGAGCATCAGGAATTCCTGGGAACCATATTCGAAGGCATCGGTGCGGCTGTATTTGTCTTCGATCCCACCAAAGGTATGATGGTCGATTGCAACAGCGTGGGAGAAAAGTTGCTGGGCATGAGTCGCAGTGCCATACTCAACGCCGCCTGCCAGACTGAATTCAACTTTACATCTGACACCAAAAAAGACCTGCTCTGCCCAAACTGGCATGAGCAAGGCACTTATGAAGAAGGAATTCTATCGCTGCAAGACTCTACCCCGCTGCCTGTTTCACGCCATCTTTTTGAAATCCATATCGGCGGCATGACTCATCTCGTACAGGTTGTTTTTAACATTGCTGACCGCAAGCATCTTGAAAGAAAACTTAGTATAGCCCAAAAGCTGGAATCTATCGGTTTGCTGGCCTCCGGGATTGCGCATGAAATCAACACCCCCATTCAATATGTTGGCGACAGCATCCGCTTTATAAAAGAAGCGCATACCGATCTAAACGAGCTGATCGAACTTTATGAAAAATTTATTCTGGAGGATTCACCCGGATCACGCGCAAACATCCTTGATGAAATTGAAGAGCACAAAGAAGATATCGATCTGGAGTTCATCAGCAGCGAATCCATAAAAGCCTGCAACCGGGCCCTTGAAGGGGTTGAGCGAGTGGCAACTATTGTTCTGGCCATGAAAAATTTTTCCCACTCCGGGGAAGAAGAGACCAAAGCAGTGGACATCAACAAAGCTGTTAGGAACACCATTGAAGTCTCCCGTAATGAATGGAAATACGCGGCAAAACTTAAAACCTCCCTTGAGCCGGATCTGCCTTCTGTTAAATGTCTGCCCGGAGCCATAAATCAAGTACTGCTTAACGTGATTGTTAACGCGGCCCATGCCATCGCAGAAAATATACAGAATGATGAAAAGGGCACGATCTCAGTTATCACAAAATTTGAACCGCCCTTTGCAACTATCATCATTAAGGACACCGGTTGCGGAATTTCAAAAGAAAACATGCATAAGATATTCGACCCGTTCTTCACCACCAAAGAAGTCGGCAAAGGTACTGGACAGGGGCTGGCCATCGTCCATGATATTATTGTCGAAAAACATTGCGGAACAATCGACATTGAATCCGAAGAAGGCGAAGGTACAACCTTCATCATCAAATTGCCGATTGAAGGCGACGGGGAGATTGACTCATAATTAAAAACTCCCCCGAAACCTGTCCGGGGGAGAAAATCAATCAAGCTGCGTCCGGTAAATAAGACCTGCTATTTGGTGGTCCTGAAGGTCAAAGAAAATGCGTACCAGACACGATGGGTGTCATCGAGACGCTTTTCATACTTACCGATAATGATCTGACGCCCGGCTGGGCCGATCTTCACGTTGATGGGCTTGGAATTCTTGAGGTTCATCAATTCAGGATGCTCAATGGTGCGATCAGAGGTAGTAGAAATGCGAGCACCAGCTGCGGGCATGGGCTTACCTTCATAGTACATCATGACCGGAAGGATATCCCCTTCTTTAAGCTTGGAAGGATCTTTAAGGGGCACAATTTCCGCACGCTGTCCAATGGGCTTATCCATGCCGGGAGTCCACTTAAGGATGGTCTTGGAAAGCTTGTAAGACCGGCCTTCATCAATAATCTTACCGCAAACCTGTCTGGGAAGTTCGAAATTCTGCCAGCCGCCTTCTTCAGTATGATACCAGTACTTGTTGTCAAATTCGACAGTGAGCATTGTGTAGACGTCGTCAAGCCATGCAAAGGCTTCACCCTTTTTATACACAGGCTCAAGGGGTGTTTTCCAGTTATTCTCATTGATCCCGGTCAGTGCGGTAATGCGGCTGATTGGATAGGGATCAGTAGAGCCGGGATGCCCGTACATAAGATGTGCCTTACGTCCCTTTTTCTCCAGCCACATATCGTGGGCAGAGCAAATTGAAGCGAAAGCCAAAACAAAAGCCATTGCCAAAATAATTTTCTTCATCATCTAAATTCTCCTTATTTGATTATGAAAATGAATTTCATTTCCAATTCAGACGTGATTTACAGACTGAAGAATAAAAAGTCAACAGGCTGATGATGTTCTAAATAAGATGTTATGAATTTTAGGCAGATTCTATTCGTTTCTCTTAAAAGCCATATTTACTGGCATGACGAAGAATTGCCCTGCTTTCCCATAAAACCGACACCTTGACCTTTCAGATAGATTGATGCACTGCTTTTTCAGGGTCGGATTTGATTAATTTTGAAGATATGAATTAAAAGCCAAAGCTGAACATAAATCCGCCCGAATCCCGCTTAAACAACGTGATTCTGCTGGAATATGGAGAATTACAATGCACAAAACTATCTTATTAATACCACTTATAATCTTCCTGCTGGTAAGCCCGGCCTGTGTAGCCACAGCCAAAGACAAAACTGAGAACTCCACAGCTCAAAAACACATCGTTGCGGGCTACATTGAAAATGTATCCATAAAAATATGGGATCGTGAAAGCCCGGTCATTATGGAAGCCAAAATGGATACCGGAGCAGATAGTTCCTCACTGCACGCCACCGACATCATAATTAATAAAACAAAGAAGCAGGTCTCATTCACCCTCACCGATCAGCACGGAAAAACTCAGCGCATCACCTGCCCTTATGCCCGGATTGTGCGCATCAAAAAACGTCCTTCCGGTTACCAGCGAAGAGCAGTAATTCCGGTGCAGCTCCAGATCGGACCCAAAAATTTCGAAGCCTTTGTCAACCTGACCGACCGGACTAATTTCTCATACAAAATGCTGATAGGCAGGAAAGAACTGCGTCACGGCATTCTCATTGATTCCTCACGCCACCACCGCCTCAGCCAATAGGCTAAATAACACCCTGAACTAAAAACCGTTCAACATTCTGGAAGACCTGTCATGAACTCTATTCAGTTAAAAATACTTGTTGCCCTGCTTCTGACCGTAGGACTGGGCATGTTCAGCTACAAAGCCTGTGTACTCGGTTTTCCCCTCACTCCAGAGGAACAAACCGAAATCTGGAACGTGGAAGCCCATGTTTCTTTTGAAGCCAAAGGTCTTCCGGTTAAAGCAACCTTACAGACCTTGAACCGGCTACCGAAATACACGGTAACCGACGAATACTTTATCGGGGATGATTACGGACTGCTGCACGCCCTGCAATCCGCAGACGGAACCCCGCAACAGAACCGGAATCCTGACAATATTGTCGCGATCTGGTCCAGACGCTCTGCTAAGGGAAAACAGGATCTGTTCTACTCCGCCCGGTTAAGGCCGGAACAAAGTAATCAGGAAGAAAGCTGGGTCCATCCTACAGAAATACCTAAGCTCATCGATCCGCAGTTTACTGAAGCGGAACAGGTTGCCGCGAACTCCCTGATCACCGAGGTAGGGAGTGAATCCGCAGACATAGAAACCTTTGTGCCCCAACTAATGAAACGGCTCATGGAACCTTCTAAAAACCCGGACGGAGCCTACCTGCTTCGCGATAACGCAAACACACTGGGCGCGGTAAATATGGCTGTGCGCCTGCTGCACTTTTCCGGTATCCCGGCCCAGTCAGTACACGGCATAACCCTTTCCACCTCCAAAAATGCCAAAATCAAACATTGGCTGGAGCTTTACCACAACGAAAAATGGCACATGTTTGATGTGACTAAAGGGACTTTTGGAACACCGGTAAACTTTGTAACATGGTGGCGGGGCAATGCCCCGTTGGCTACGGTCAGCGGCGGAAGCAACCTCAGTGTGAGCCTTTCGGTTGTCCCGGCAACTGTCAGTGCCCTGGGAAATGTAGTGGACCGCCTGACAGTCACCGCTCCCACCATACTGGAATTTTCCCTGTTCAACCTGCCCGTACAGGCACAGGCCACCTACCGGGTCATCCTGCTCATCCCCATCGGCGTACTCCTGCTGGTCTTTTTACGAAACGTGATCGGGATCACCACCTTCGGAACATTCATGCCCGTGCTTATCGCCCTTTCATTCCGCGAAACACAGCTGATCTGGGGTCTCTGCCTATTTTCCATCGTTATCATCCTCGGACTGGCAGTACGTCTTTATCTGGAACACCTGAAACTGCTGCTGGTACCGCGTCTGGCCTGTGTACTCATTGTGGTAGTCCTGCTCATGGCCGGAATCAGCATCATCAGTTTTAAACTTGGATTTCCGCGCGGGGTCTCCGTCAGCCTGTTCCCCATGGTCATCCTGAGCATGACCATTGAACGCATATCGGTCATGTGGGATGAACTTGGTGCCGGAAAAGCGATCCAGCAGATTATCGGCTCCATGGCTGTTGCCGTACTGGCCTACATTGCCATGAGCAACCTGTTCATCGAACATCTCATCTTCGTATTCCCGGAACTGTTCCTCGTCCTGCTGGCACTGACCCTCATGATCGGACGCTATACCGGATTCAGGCTCTTGGACCTGATCCGCTTCCGCGCATTCCTCAAGGAAGGTTAAAATGGGCTGGTTCAGCAAACTTAAAAGATTCGGGGTCATGGGTCTTAATGCGCGCAATGGGGCCTACGTGCTGCCCAATAACCCGCGTAAGCTCTATCCGCTGGTGGACGACAAAATCACCACCAAGGAATTAACCCAGTCCGCCGGGCTAAATGTGCCGGAACTTTACGGAGTATTTCAGGCCCAACATGAACTGAAACGCCTCCCCAAGCTGCTGCAAAAGCACGATTCTTTTGTGGTCAAACCGGCACGCGGAGCCGGAGGGAACGGCATTCTGGTCATCACCGGAAAACTCGGACCGCGCTTCCGCAAGCCGGACGATTCGCTGGTCGCTGAGGACGCCATATCATTTCACATTTCAAATATCCTCAGCGGTATGCACAGCCTCGGCGGCATGCCCGACAAGGCTATGGTTGAATATT